>JAEYRT010000086.1 GCA_023435325.1 Pseudomonadota bacterium
CGGTAACGCCACTTGGTTTCCTGGCCATTGACGACAGGCCAGCGCAAGCCGCGGACTTGGTGATAGGTGTCAAAAGGTGCCAGGTCGTGGGCATGCCCGCGGCCAAAACTCGCATATTCCTCGAACAGGCCTTTTTGGGGATAGAAGCCAAAGGCTTCGGCCTCATGGTTCTTGTAGCCCGCCTCAATGTCGCTCACCGGGAACTGGTCGACTTGACCGTTGCGGAAGAGCACATCGAACATGGTCTTGCCACGCAGATGCGGTGCTTTTGCCAGCAGCTCTTCGGGCCAGACTTCCTCGATCTGAAAGCGTTTGGAGAACTCCATGATCTGCCACAGGTCGGAGCGTGCCTCACCAGGGGCTTCCACCAGCTGGTGCCAGAAGTGTGTACGACGCTCTGCGTTGCCGTAGGCACCCTCTTTTTCCACCCACATGGCCGAAGGCAGGATCAGGTCAGCAGCCACGGCCGTGACGGTGGGATAAGCATCCGAGACCACGATGAAGTTGTCTGGATTGCGATAGCCAGGATAGCCTTCCTGCACCAGGTTGGCAGCAGCCTGCATGTTGTTCGTAACCTGCACCCAATACGCATTGAGCTTGCCGTCCTTGAGCATGCGGTGCTGCTGCACGGCATGGTAGCCGGGCTTGTCGGGAATCGTGCCCTCAGGCAGCTTCCAGATCTTCTCCGCAGTCTTGCGGTGCTCGGGATTGGTCACCACCATGTCTGCAGGCAGACGGTGGGAGAACGTCCCCACTTCACGCGCTGTTCCGCAAGCGGAAGGTTGGCCTGTCAGCGAGAATGGGCTGTTGCCGGGCGTGGAAATCTTGCCTGTGAGCAGGTGAATGTTGTAGACCATGTTGTTGGCCCATACACCGCGAGTGTGCTGGTTAAATCCCATGGTCCAGAACGCCACGACCTTGCGCTTGGGATCGGCATACAACTCGGCCAGTTCCAGCAAGCGATTGGCAGGCACGCCTGTCAGCTTGGCGGTGTAGTCCAAGGTATAAGTCGAGACAAACTTGGCGTATTCCTCAAAGGTAGCGTCCTTGGCACCATTGGGATTTGCGGCATTCTTTGCCGAAGTCTGCAGCGGATGCTCAGGGCGCAGGCCATAACCGATATCGGTATTGCCCATCTTGAAGTTGCAGTGCTTGGAAACAAACTCCTTGTTCACACGCCCTGTCGTGATGATGTGGTTGGCGATGTAGTTCAGGATCGCCAGATCTGTCTGAGGTTTGAAGGTCAGCTCGATATCCGCCAGCTCATAGGAACGGTGCTCGAAAGTGGACAGCACTGCCACCTTCACACCAGGCGAGCTCAAACGGCGGTCTGTTACACGAGTCCACAGCACCGGATGCATTTCGGCCATGTTCGACCCCCACAGCACAAAGGCGTCTGTGGCTTCAATATCGTCATAGCAACCCATGGGTTCGTCCATACCGAAGGTACGCATGAAGCCCATCACGGCCGAAGCCATGCAGTGACGTGCATTGGGATCGATGTTGTTGGAGCGGAAACCTGCCTTGAAAAGCTTGGAAGCGGCATAGCCTTCCCACACCGTCCATTGGCCGGAACCGAACATGCCTACGCCAGAAGGCCCTTTTTCCTTGAGCGCCTTCTTGAAGTGCTCCGCCATCACGTCGAATGCGGTGTCCCAGGATACGTGCTGGAATTCACCATCTTTGTGATATTTGCCATTTTTCATGCGCAGCAGGGGCTGCTTTAAGCGGTCTTCACCGTACATGATCTTGGACAGGAAGTAACCTTTGACACAGTTCAGGCCACGGTTCACCTCCGCCTGGGGGTCTCCCTGCGTAGCCACCACACGGTTGTCTTTCACTGCCACCATGACACCACAGCCAGTGCCGCAGAAACGGCATGGTGCCTTGGACCATTTCATGGCTGTATTGCCACTATCCACCAGCTTATCTTCCGAAATGGCCTGGATCGGAATGCCTGCTACTGCGCCTGCGGCTGCGGCTGCGGATTGACGTACGAAATCGCGTCGGGTGCTAGTCATGTGTTACTCCCTCATTGAGTAATTGCCGGGGTTCGGTGTGCTGATAAACCAAGGAGACGTTGAGTACGCCGTGGATCAGCCGAATTTCCGAGATTTGATCCATGATGAAGTTGGCTGAAGGCCCTTCCAGAGAAACGACCAACTTGCCATCGGGGTGAGTGCCATGGACCTGCAACTCTTCGAATGTGGTCAATGCTTGCTCTATCTCGCTCAATGCATTGGGCAGAACATGGACCACCAAGCTTGCTATGTGCAGTTCATCCGTCATATATGTACCGTCCTGCTTCAGGCCTGTGGAGGCCCTGCAAACATCTGATAGATCCAGACCATGAACCCATAAGCTGCAATGAGCAAACCTGCCAGCACAGGGGCCATGACGACGGTGAGAAAGGCGAAGCTGCGTGCCTCTTCTTTGCGCGTGGAAGAATTTTTTTGATTGAACATAGCCACCTTTCTGAAGAGCTGCTTTCGTGTGTTCACATAGGAGAACAGCCTATGCGCTGGGTTTGGGTACACAACAAATGTAATTAATTTTTATGCACTTTAGTGGAGCAGCCATTGCACCAAATTGATGAACATTAAATCAATATATTTTTATTTCACATTATGAGAAAAAGCATTTTGCGCAGCTAGTAAAAACCCGAAAAATCCTCTATAAAACAATGACTTCCGGAAATATATATAAATTTTGATACATATTTCCTTGTCGTTACTCTTTGACTTAAAGCAAGCAATCTCCCATTCCAAACAAAAAGCATCAGGAAATATCTATTCTTTATCCATCTTTTGAATTTTCTGAAAAATGAAAAATGTCCAAACTTCTACAGATCGAAGAGCCTAAAACCACGGCGATTCAACACCAGGCATCGCTACAGGACTTTTTGGAATTGGGCTTCAGGCCTCTTTATCTGGTCGGCACTTTCTGGGCCATCGTGGCAGTGCTGGCATGGGTCTTCGTTCCTACGTGGCTACAGGGTCGCTTGACGGGTGGTTACTGGCATGCGCATGAAATGGTGTGGGGCTTCATTGGTGCCATTACCGTTGGCTTTCTACTCACCGCAACCAAGAACTGGACCGGCCACAACCCCCTTCAAGGCAAAAAATTAGGCGCCCTGGTGTCTATTTGGCTGATTGCCCGTGTTGCTCTACTTATCCCGGGTGACTGGGGATTTGCAATAGGAAGCCTTGCCAGCCTGGGCTTCTATGCATGGGCTACTGCAGCTGTTGCGCGTTGCCTGCTCATCACTCGCAACAAACACAATTACATCCTCCCCGTGTTGCTGGCTGCCCTGGTGTTCTCGGAAGCCGCATTTCTTTATACCTATTGGAGGGCAAGCGAGTACACGCAGCTGATGCACTACCTGTTCACCGGCATGCTTTGCATGCTGACCGTGGCCCTTTTGATTGCACGGCGAATCATTCCCTTTTTTGCCAGCCGCGCATTACAGGGACTGGCGCTGCCAAGGCACGAGCGCAGCGGAAAGGTGCAAACCGGCCTGGCTGCCCTGGCTATTTTGAGCTGGCTGTTAGCAATGGACAGACTGTCTGCCCTGCTTTTTTTGGCTGCTGCGTTGATTACGCTGTGGCACCTTTTGACCTGGAAGCCCCAGAAGGTCCTGAAAACACCGCTGTTGTGGATTCTTTATGTAGGTTATTTGGGGTTGGGGCTCGGTCTATGCACCGCCGCTTTGTATGCTGCGGGATTGACCACACGTCTGTCTTGGCCCGTTCACGTGATAGCTGTCGCAGGTTTTAGCACTTTGATCTTGGGAATGGTAACCCGCACTGCGCTTGGCCATACCGGGCGGCTTTTGCAAATCAGCCCTATCTTGGTCGCTGCTTTTGCACTTCTTTTGATTGCTGTCATTTTTCGCATGCTCGCTCTAGGCGCCAACACAAGCAATATTTTCTGGCTCTATGCCAGTGCTGGTTGCTGGGCATTGGCTTTTGGCATCTATCTGGTGAAGTTTTTTCCGATCTTGACGCAACCCAGGCTAGACAAACGCTCCGGCAAACCAATCAATCTGTCTCGCTCTTCTTGACTGGCTTTACAGCGATGCGCCTCACCACACTTACTGACTATGCATTGCGCATGCTTATTTATGCAGGCACGCACCATGAACGCCTGTGCACCATCAGTGAAATTGCAAAAGCTTTTGGCATTTCCCAAACGCATTTGATGAAAGTCTCTCAAATCCTGGCCCAGCAGGGCTGGATAGATACCGTCCGCGGCAAAAACGGTGGGCTGCATCTGAGCAAAGCCCCCCAGCTCATCAATTTGGGAGCGGTGGTCAGAAGCGTCGAACCAGATTTCGCCCTGGTGGAATGTCTGGGCAAGAACAACAGCTGCAAACTCACGGGCGGCTGCATGCTCACTTACATTCTTCAGGGCTCACTCAATGCTTTCTGGCAACACCTGGATTGCTATACCTTGGCAGATGTCCTCCATCCTTTACATGGCTTTCCCGCCAATGCCGCAGGCGGCCAAGCGCTGGGCCGCAAAGCACTTGCAAACATCCCCATACAAAGCAAAGTCTGAGCTTTCAAAAAGCTATAATGCAAGGCTTTGGCGCTTTCGGAGCATCTCCTTTGGCGCCAGACAGCACTTCCTTTAACAGAGGCTGAGAGCAGGAAGGGTGGATGAGCGGTTTAAGTCGCACGCCTGGAAAGCGTGTGTAGGTTAATAGCCTACCGCGGGTTCGAATCCCGCCCCTTCCGCCAATAGCTCCAGTGTGCAGTTGGCCTCCATGCCGAT
>JAEYRT010000098.1 GCA_023435325.1 Pseudomonadota bacterium
CCATGAGACACATTTCTGCCCATATTGCCGACCTGCGCAAAAGCTATGAACGTGCGCAGCTGAGTGAAGAGGCATCCCATGCCGATCCCTTGCAACAATTTGATCAATGGCTACAAGAAGCCATGCATGCGCAGGTTCCCGAGCCCAATGCCATGACAGTGGCAACGGTAGGCAGTGATTTGCGTCCGAGCACGCGCATCGTGCTTATCAAAGGCTATGACGAGCGCGGCATCGTCTGGTATACGAATTACGAAAGCCGCAAGGGACAGGAGCTGGCAGGCAATCCGTTTGCTGCCTTGCAGTTCCACTGGGTTGAACTGGAACGCGTGGTGCGCATCGAAGGTCGTGTGGAACGTGTCAGCGCCGAAGACAGCGATGCCTACTTTCACAGCCGGCCGCTGGATTCACGCATCGGTGCCTGGGCCAGCCCTCAAAGCCAGGTCATCAGCAGCCGCAGTGTTCTGGTGGCCAATGCTGCCAAATATGGTGCGCAGTTCATGTTGAATCCGCCCCGCCCTGCGCATTGGGGAGGATTCAGGCTGGTGCCCGAGCGCTGGGAGTTTTGGCAAGGCCGTAAAAGTCGGCTGCATGACCGTTTACGCTATGTGTTGCATCAAAACACCTGGGAACGTGAACGTCTGGCGCCATGATGGTGGTGAGGCTTACTTTTCTTCCAAAGAGGCTTTGGCCTCTTTTTTGTTGAATTTATTTTTCATGTAAGCTTGATTCAAGCTTACAAACTTTCTTGGTACCCTCTAAAAACATAGCTTCCAACGCTTTGTTAACAAGGCTTCCAAATAACAATCTATCTCAAAGCAAGCGTGCGAGAGCGTTGACAGCTATGGTTTTTATGAGCGCTGCAGGGCATGAATCAGCATCAGCATCAAGGGAACGGTGAAAAGGCAGCACATGGTGCCCAGGGCAATGCTGGCGGTGATCTCCTCTTCCGCCACGCCATAGCGTTGGGCAAACATCAGCACATTCGCTCCCGTGGGCAATGAGGCGGCCAGTGCCATCGAAGCCATGGCCACGCCGCCCAGGCCCAGCACCCAGGCCACTGCCAGAAAAACCAGCGGCAGCAGCACAATCTTCACGCTGGCGATGCGCAGTGCAGGTTTGATGAGGCTGCCGATATGGCTGTAGGCCAGCGTCACCCCGACCAGCAGCAGCGCCATGGGCCCCAACGCCGAGCCCAGCAATTGCAGGGGTTTGTCTATCACCAGCGGCAGTGTCCAGCCCGTTTGCGCAAACAACAAGCCTGCGATGATGGGCAAGGGCACGGGGTGAACAATGCTGTTCCTGGTGGCCTGTGCCAGTGTGCGCACCAACCCTTGCGGCCGCCCTGCTCCGCTGCGCTGGCGGGCCTGGGCGATTTCCAGAATCACCGTACCGCTGCCCAGCAATACCAGGGCGTGCACGGAAATCAGGGTGAAAAGTACCACCAGGCCGTCCTTGCCAAAGACGAGTCCAATCAGCGGGATGCCGATCATGACGTTGTTGCTGAAGGCATGCCCCAGGGCGCGCGTCGCTGCCAAGGTGTTGAAGCCATAGACGGCCAGCGTGCCGGCAAAAACGATGCCTGCAGCCAGGAAATACACCAGCACGGGTTTGAAGACCAGTTCCGCAATGCGTACGCTGGCCATGGTGCGAAACAGCAGAGCGGGCGTGAGCACGTAAAACACCAGCTGTGACAAGTCCCTGACCGATGCAGGCCGAATCCAGCCGATCTTGGCTGCCGCTGCTCCGCACACAATGATCAATACCACCGGCAACAAAGCCGTCAAAGCTGGTGAATCCACGTTCTGTATCCATCAAAAAAGCCGAGGCGTGCACATTGCAGGCCTCGGCTTTTCATATTAAGAAGATTTGCGGGTTAGCCCTAGCAAATCTGCGACTTGCCCGGCGCAGCCCGCCTTCTTGTTTGGCGATGCTGGAAGCCACGGAGCAACAAGGAACGGCGCTTAGAACTCCGCCCGCAAGGCCACGGTGATATTGCGCCCCTTGAGTGGAGCGGCATGCTTGATGGCCGAAGTGTGTGCATAGGCCAGACGATCGGTCAGGTTCTCGGCCTTGAGCATCAGCTGCAAAGGCGAGTTGGCAAAACGGTAGCTGGCCGCCAGATTGAGCATGCCATAACCACCGGTACGCTCTTCATAGGCAGCAGTGCGGTGCTGCCGGGCCACTTGCACCCATTCGGCCATGGCTTCCCAGCCTTGCCAGCTGCCATCCACCCGCAGACCCAGTCGCGCAGCCGGAATGCGCGGCAGATGGCCACCATCGGCCAGCTTGGCGCGCACGACGTCGCCAAACACGCTCACGCCCAGGAAACGGTTGATGCGCTGGCGCACCTGACCTTCCAGTCCGGTAAAGCGTGCATCGGCCTGTGTGTAATGCTGCAGTTGAAAGCCGTCATCTTCATCCACCGTGCGGCCGTAAATGTAACCATTGATGCGGTGGTGATAGAAGTTGGCGCTCCAGGTGGTATCCCCCGTCAGCTTGCGTACACCGACATCCCAGGCGTTGCTGGTTTCCTTGCGCAGACGGCTGTCTCCCACTTCCCAGCTGTTGGTGGCCATGTGCAGGCCATTGGCAAACAGCTCTTCCGCCGAAGGCAGGCGCGCTGCATGGCTGAACGAAGCAGTGGCCTGCCAGCCCGGCTGGAATTTCCAGACCGTACCTACGGAGGCAGATGTGGCATGGTGCTTGCGCTCCAGCTCATCGTGCTGGCGTTTCACGCTTTGGCGGTCATGGCGCAAGGCGGCTTGCAAACGCCAGTCGCCCCACTGGTACTCCTCAAGGAGGAACAGCCCTTGCTTTTGCGTGCGGGTGGCGGGCACGTAGGCTTCCGCGCCTTCGGCGCTGAAGTTGCGCTGGCCCTGGCTCACCCCAACCACACCACGCCAACCGGCCAGCGGTGCGTGCTGCACCTCCAAACGGAGGTCATGTGCCCGATTGCGGAAAGCGGTGGAGACGGCCCCTTCGTCGATTTCGTCATGGCTGTAACGCGTGTGGCTGCCTTTGAGGCGCACGGCTTCCACGCCCTCCCAGGGCTGGCGCCATTCTCCACGCAGATCCCAGCGGTGGCTGGTCAGATCCACCACGGGTGCATCTTCATGCCCGTGGCCTTCGTGTGCATCATGACCGTGCTCGTCGTGGTCATGATCATGGTCGTGTCCGTGCCCACCGCAGTGCAGATGACTGCCATGGGGGTGGCAATCGCTGTGCACGTGGCCCGGCAAACCATATTCGGCACGCTGACGCGTATAGGCCGCACCCAGATAGCCTTTATCACCGACCCATGACAAGCCCACGCTACCCGTATTGCCATCACTAAAACTGCCAGGTACCTTGCGACCGCCATGTTCTGCGCGCCAATCTCCGCCCACCCGGTAGTCATCGGCCGTGCGACCGGCAGCTTCCACGCGCAGCACCAATGGGCCTTGGCCTGCAGTCAGCCCCATGGCGCCAGCTTTTTCCCGGGCGGCGCTGCTCCAGCGCACTTCGGCTTCGCCTTCGTAGCCTTTGTCAGGGCGAGCCGTTGGCACTTTACGGTCCACGAGATTGACCACACCGCCCACCGCACCGCCATGCGCCAGTGCTGCAGGTCCGCGCAGCACTTCCACCTGCTGGGTCAACAAGGTTTCTGTCACCACGGCATGGTCGGGGCTGATGGTGGAAGCATCATGCAGCTCCGTGCCGTTGGCCAGCACGCCCACACGCGGGCCGTCCATGCCACGGATCACGGGGCGACTGGCGCCTGCGCCAAAGTGGGTGGCATGAATGCCGGGTTCGCTGGTCAGACTGTCGCCCAGTGTGGCCGCACGGCGCTGTTGCCACAGCTCGCCCTCCAGCACGCTGACAGGGGCCGCCATCTCCGTCACACCCAGCGGCAGCCCGGTGGCAGAGACTTCCACACTTTGCAGCTGGTGCTCAGCGGCGGATGGCTCAAGACTTTGGGCCTGTGCCATCGTCCAGCCGCCGCACAGCATGGCCGCGGCCATAGTGATGGGGCGCAGTGCCAGGCTGCGGCGGACAAAATGGGTTTGAATGGGGGTTGATTGCATGTGAATACCTTGAACAGATGCAGGCCTGCCGACCGCATCCCAGCGGATGCAGTCCAGCTTTTCCTGCAATTGGAAAATTTTGGGTAAAAGCAGCCACAACGCTTACTCATCAAGCGTTGGAAGCTATGTTTTTTTAAATACTTATTCAGGCAGTCACATGCGGCGGCGCACGTGCTTCAAAGACCGAAAGCGCTGCAGGCAGTGCAGCGGGGTCAGTGCTCCAGACCGGAGCAGCGTTCGGCAATGCGTGGGCAATCAGCGCTGGTGCGAGTTGATCGTCGCAACCATGGCCCAGCTGGTCAAACACCAGACACTCCAGGACGGAGTGTTCACCAAACAGATCGTGCGCATCTTCATGCAGCGCATGGGCATGGGTATGAACCGGCGTGTGCGCTTGTGGCAATCCGGGCGCGTGCAGCACCTGGTGCATGCGCCCCAGCGCTGGTGCCACCACCAGTGCCAATGCCAGCCACCACGCCATCCAGGGCGTGCGCAGTTGGTGCATGCGGGAAAAAACGGACATGGGAAACAAGACTTGCAGCGTAGTGCCCCGAATTAATGGCTATGTCGCATGCCGCAGTTCTTGCCCAGGGCCAGTCCCTTGCACTGGGTCTGCAATTGCTTTTGGCAAACGCTGTAGTTGTTGCCTTGCTCCAGGCATTGGGCGGCCATCTCGTGTGCACGGGCCATGCCACGGTGGCGTTCAATGTCCTCCAGGACATGGCTATCCAACTGGGGGGCTGTTTTGGCCGCATGGCTGTGCGAGGTTGCTTGCGCAGCCTCATGGTTGTGGGCATGGCTATCGCCGCTGGCCCATGCGGGCATGACCAGCAGCAAGGCCGCTGCAATGGTGCAGATCAGAGATTTCATACAGGTGCTTTCAGATAAAGATGAACTCAGGTCGTCTGTGTTGCAGCCTCTGCCGCACATTGCGCGCACTCGGCCTGTACCGTGACGTCCAGCATGGGATTGCTCACACCGGTGGCCTGGCTCAGGGCTTGCTGCAAACTGTGCAAAGCGGCTTGTACCGCTGCGGCCTCTGCGTACAGGGCTACGGTCTGGTGACAGGCCCGGCATTCCAGGTGGGCAGAAGCACTGCCCGTGGGCCGTCCCTGCACCCAGTAACGCCCCACTCTTTGAGCGTCCACCGTGCGATGCAGCACACCTGCTCGCACCAAACGGTCCAGCGCGCGATACACCGTCACACGGTTGACGCGAATCCCTTGCTGCTGCAAGGCAGCCTCCACGGCGGCCTCACTCCAGCCTTCCGGTGGTTGTGCTGGCAGCAGAGACAGCAATGCCTGCACGGCACGCGTGGCACGCATGCCGACAGGCAAAGATAAGGGGGTGAAAGATGCAGGAGCGGGCACGGCGATCATTAACGCAACATAGTTGCATTATGCCTGCGATCCATACCCGAAAAACCTATTTTGATCCGCCGCGCGAGGCGTTTCAGCCTTCGTCCTTCTTGGCATAGGCTGAAAAAGTTTCCATGAACTTTTTCACCTTGGGCCCTACCACATAGGCGCAATAGCCCTGGTGAGGATTGCGGGCGAAATAGTCCTGGTGATAGTTTTCCGCAGGCCAGTAGTTGTCCAGCGGCTCCACCTGGGTGACCACAGGCATTCCGAAAACGTTCTGGCTGTTCAGCGCCTGCACAAATGCGCGAACTGTTTCCAGCTGCTCAGCGCTGGTGGTGTAAATGGCGCTGCGGTATTGTGGCCCCACATCATTGCCTTGGCGGTTTGGTGTGGTGGGATCATGGGTGCCAAAAAAGATCTCCAGCAACCGAGGCAAGGGCAACTGCTGCGTATCAAATGTGACTTTGAGCACTTCGGCATGGCCTGTGTCGCCTTCACACACCTGCTCGTAACTTGGAGAAGGAACATGGCCGTTGGCGTAGCCGCTTTCGACCTCCAGCACGCCTCGCACACGGACAACCACCGCCTCAACACACCAAAAACATCCACCGCCGAGATAAATCGTTTCTTGCATGCCTTGTTTGTACACCGAGTCGGCAAGCTGCGATGGCAGTGCACCAC
>JAEYRT010000224.1 GCA_023435325.1 Pseudomonadota bacterium
ATCCAGGGCATCGGCGCGGGTTTCATTCCAAAAAATCTGGATATGACGCTGCTGGACGGCGTGATCCAGGTCGATGCCGAACCCGCACGCGAATACGCGCGCCGCGCTGCACGCGAAGAGGGGCTGCTCGTGGGCATTTCCTCCGGCGCCACACTGGCGGCCATTGCGCAGAAGCTGCCCGATCTGCCAGCAGGCGCCAAGGTGCTGGGTTTTGCCTATGACACGGGTGAGCGTTATCTGTCCGTGGAAGGATTTTTGCCCAACGCATAAGACCGGGGGTGATTTACCCCCAGCACTTGAGAGTCACACCGCCACTGGGCCAGCACCCAGTGGATTTTTTTTCATAGCAGCTAACGCTTGTTTCAAGATGATTTCAGATATTTTTCTTTCTGAAATGCTGATGAAACCTACGTTAGATGCTCTTATTTATTTTGCACATTCCCTCTGTACCCAGAGGTCGGAGGACTCGCCTACCATTGCCCGCACAAGGAGCACAGATCTTGTTCGGATTTTTTGAAAAACGTATTCCCCCCTACCCCAGCGCAGAGCCACAACTGCCCCCCACGGGGTTTGTCGCCTTTTTGTGGGCGTGCACGCACGGCATGCGTGGCTGGATTGTGCTGATGACCCTGGCCAGCGCGGCCATGTCGGTCTACGAAGCCTTTCTGTTCGCCGTCATGAGCCATGTCGTGGACTGGCTGGCCACCACGCCTGCCGCCGATTTCTGGCAGGTGCAACGCGGCAGCCTGATCGGCATTGCCGCCATCTTGCTGGGCAGCATTGCCCTGCTGGGCTTGCAGACCATGATCAAGCACCAGGTGCTGGCCATCAATTTCCCGATGCGCATGCGCTGGGTGTTCCACCGCCTGATGCTGGGCCAGAGCATGTCGTTCTACGCCGACGAGTTTGCCGGCCGCATCACCACCAAGATCATGCAGACCGCACTGGCCGTGCGCGAGGTGGTGTTCATCGTGGTCGATGTGCTGGTCGGTGTGGGGGTGTACTTCATCAGCATTTTGCTGCTGGCCGGCAGTTTTGATGCCTTGATGCTGCTGCCCTTTGGCGTGTGGCTGCTGGCCTACGCCACAGCCTGCTGCTACTTTGTGCCACGCCTGGGCAAAATCGGCGCTCAGCAGGCCGATGCGCGCTCGCTGATGACGGGCCGCGTCACCGATGCCTACACCAACATCGCCACCGTCAAGCTGTTTGCCCACACGCGCCGCGAAGCCGAATACGCACGCAGCGCCATGGATGACTTCAAGGCCACAGGCTACGCGCAGATGCGTCTGGTCAGCCAGTTCGAGGTTACCAACCAGATTCTGATCACGGCCTTGCTGCTGAGCAGCTCGGGCCTGGCCCTGTGGCTGTGGACGCAAGGCGTGGTCAGCGCCGGAGTGGTGGCGGCGGTGATTGCCATGGCGCTGCGCATTGCCGGTTACTCGCACTGGGTGATGTGGCAGATGACGGGCCTGTTCGAGAACATTGGCACCATTCAGGACGGCATCACCACCCTGTCCAAACCACGCACCATCGTTGATGCGCCGAATGCCCAGCCGCTGCAGGTCACGCACGGTGGCATCCGCTTTGAGCAGCTGCGCTTTGGCTACAAGGACGGTGCGCAAAAAATCATCGATGGCCTGAACCTGGAGATTCGTCCCGGCGAACGCATCGGCCTGATCGGGCGCTCGGGTGCGGGCAAATCCACGCTGGTGAACCTGCTGCTGCGTTTCCATGAAGCGCAGGGTGGGCGCATCACCATCGACGGGCAGGACATCACCCAGGTCACGCAGGACAGCCTGCGCAGTGCCATCGGCATGGTCACGCAGGACACCTCGCTGCTGCACCGCTCCATGCGCGAGAACATCCTCTATGGCCGCCCCGAGGCGACCGAGGCCGAGATGCGCGCCGCAGCCGAAAAAGCCGAGGCCGCAGACTTCATCGCCACACTGACGGACCGCCATGGCCGCAGCGGCTACGACGCCCAGGTGGGCGAGCGTGGTGTCAAGCTCTCGGGCGGCCAGCGCCAGCGCGTGGCCATCGCGCGCGTGATGCTCAAGGACGCTTCGATTCTGCTGCTCGACGAGGCCACCAGCGCCTTGGACAGCGAGGTGGAAGCCGCCATCCAGACCAGCCTGGACAGCCTGATGCAAGGCAAGACGGTGATTGCCATTGCCCACCGCCTGTCCACGATTGCGGCCATGGACCGCCTGATCGTCATGGACAAGGGGCACATCGTGGAGCAGGGCACGCACCAGGAGCTGCTGCAGCTGGGGGGCATTTACGCCAAGCTGTGGGCGCACCAAAGTGGGGGTTTTCTGAACGAACCCATCGAGGGGAAACTGTAAGCCCGGTTGCAAGCCCGGCGAGACTTTGACGTAACACAAGAAGCGCCGCAGTGTCCAAGCAAACGGCGACAGACGGTGCAGGCATCTCCAGGCCACTCCCTAGCATGTAAAACCTTTTGGGCGGAGCTTCCGTCCATTCTGGGCCTACTTTTAAGGGACGAGCCATGTCTGCCATTCTTGAACGCACTCCGAACCCGCTTGTCGGCGCTGCTTCATTGCGCCCTGCCTTGCGCGTACAGCAGCCTGCGCAGCCACGCCCCACGGCGGGCACACCCACCGCCACCCAAGCAACCCGCGAAGCACAGACACACGGCGAGGAATTTGTCGTGCCCGACAGCGAGCTGCTCATGTCCACCACGGACAGAACAGGCCGCATCACCCACTGCAACTCGGCGTTCAGCTATGTCAGCGGCTACAGCATGGAAGAGCTGATGGGGCAGCCACACAACATCGTGCGCCACCCTGATATGCCTGCCGAAGCCTTCAAGGACATGTGGGCCACCATCGGCCATGGCCGGGCGTGGTCCGGCGTGGTGAAAAACCGGCGCAAGGATGGCCGCCACTACTGGGTGCGCGCCTATGTCACCCCCATCATGGAGGGCGACAAACCCATCGGCTACATGTCCGTGCGGGTGAAACCCACACCCGGTGAGGTCAAGGCCGCCAGCGCGCTCTACCGCAAGCTGCGCGACGGCACACAGGGCAGCATCTATCTGCATGCCGGCAGCATCCGCAGAAAAGGACTGCTGAACCATTGGGGCAAGCTGCAGCGTGCCAGCTTCACCTTGCGCCTGCTGGCCATGCTGGTGCCCGTGCTGGTGGTGGCGCTGCTGTTTCCCGCCATGGGCTGGACCCAGTTGTGGCAGATCGGCGTTCAGGCCGCCCTACTGGGCGCTCTGAGCGCATGGATGCTTTATCGCCAGCATTTGCGCGTCACACGTCCCTTCAGGGAAGCGGCCTTTCTGGCCAGAGACATCACAGGCTGCAAGCTGGACCGGCCTTTGCCCCGTTATCTGGGCAGGCATCCCATGGCGTTCCTGCTGGAGCGCCTCAAGCAGGTGCACATCAACTTGCGCGCCGTCGTGGGAGATGCCCGCCATGAGATCGACAGTTTCACCCAAATGTCGCGCAACCTGAGCCACGACGCTGGCAATCTGGCCCAGCGCACCGACCGCCAGGCCCAGGACCTGCAGGAAACCGCAGCAGCCATGGAACAGCTGTCAGCCACCGTGGCCAATGCCCAGCAGGCCACCGAGGAAGTCAAGGCCCACAGTGAATCCAGTGCCAAGCTGGCACTCCAGGGTGGCAAGGCCATGGAAGAAGTGGGCGTTCTGGTGCAGGGCATGCACACATCGTCCCAGCAGATGGGGCAGATCATCTCCACGATTGAAAGCATCGCATTCCAAACCAACATCCTGGCGCTCAATGCAGCCGTGGAAGCGGCACGCGCTGGCGAGCAGGGACGTGGCTTTGCCGTCGTCGCGGGGGAAGTGCGCGCCCTGGCGCAGCACAGCGCCCAGGCAGCCGGTGAAATTCGCCAGCTCATCGCGCACTCCAGCGAGCAAATGAACCAGAGCGCCCGACACATGGAGCATGCCGGGCACACCATCAGTCAGGCGGTGATGGCGGTCACCCAGGTCAGTGACCTCATCAGCAGCATGGTCACGGGCACCCGGGAGCAGGTCGTGGGCATTGCCCAGGTCAATGATGCGCTCAACGACCTGGATGCCGTGACGCAGGACAATGCCCGTCTGGCCGAGGAATCCGCCCATTCTGCGCAGCACATGGACACGAATGCTGGCACCTTGCGCCGGACACTGGAAGTGTTCCGCATGTAGGTGGCCGCGCGGGGCACGGCCTGTTGGCGGTTTATTCCAGGCCTATGCCCTGCACGATCTCTTTTTCCTCCGCAAAGGCTTTGGCCGCAAAACTCGCATAGGCCTTGTGGTCACGGTAGTCGGTGCGGATGCCGTAGTTGGACACCACCTGCTGGAAAGCGGGGTCCTGCATGGCGACCTTGACGGCCTGATCCAGCTTCTCCACCACCTCCTGCGGCATGCCCTTGGGGCCGGCAATGCCCAGTGGCGAGGGCACGTCGAAGTCATAGCCTGCCTCACGGAAGGTGGGTACGTTGGCAAAGGCTTCGGGACGGCGATCGGCTGCTGTCGCCAGCGCACGCACCTTGCCGGCCTGCACCTGCGGCAAGATGCTGTTGGCAAAGATGGCGGACTTGATATGCCCACCGGAGAGCGCGGTGATGGCGTCTGCATCACCCTTGAACGGCGCATGGTTGAGCTGGATGCCGGTCTTCTTTTCCAGCAGTGCCATGGCCACGTGGTTGGCCGTGAACTTGCCTGGCGTGCCGTAATCCATCTGCCCCGGATGCTGCTTGGCCCAGGCCACATAGTCCTGCACCGTCTGAATGGGCGAACTGGCCGGCACGGTGAGGATGAAGTCGTATGTCATGAAGGTGGCGATGTAGCTCAGGTCACGCACCGGGTCATAAGACACCTTCTGGATATAGGGCTGGCGAAAGATGCCCACAGGCGCCAGCGTCAGCCGGTAGCCATCGGGTTTGGCCGTGAGCATGTCCACCACGCCCATGGCGCCTGCTGCACCAGGCTTGTTCTCCACCACCACGGTCTGACCCAGCACCTTGCCCATGCCCTGTCCCAGCGCACGGGCGATCACGTCGGTCACCCCGCCAGGGCCGTAAGGCACGATTAGGGTGATGGGCTTGTTGGGGAAATTGTCGGCCTGCGCATGCGCAGCCCCCATGCACAGACTGGCCGCCATGGCCACCACACCCAAAGTCCACACTCGTCGCTGCATGTTTGCCTCCTGCTGTTGCCCATGAACAAGGCCTCAATCTAGAGGGCATCGGAGCATGGGCCTACAGGGTCTGCCCGTAGCTGCTGTCACCCAGTTGCCGCTGTCCGCGCAGGCTGTCATGCACAGTGATCAGCATTGTGCTTTTAATAGCTGCCAGTGCCCGTATTTGCTTGATTTCAGATAAAAAACTATCTGAAACCTAATCTACACAAGCGTCAGCAGCTATTTTTTTAGCAAGTGGGTTGCTTCCACTCAATCAGCGGTAATCCCCGAACTCTTGATCAGCTGCGTCCAGCGTTCGGTTTCCTTGACCAGGTGCGTACGCAAGGCTTCCGGCGTGCTGCCTACAGGCTGAGCGCCAATGGCATCCAGGCGTGTTTTGACTTCCGGTGTCGCCATGGCGGCATTCAGGGTCTTGCCCAGTTTTTCGACAATGGGAGCCGGTGTGCCTGCAGGCATGAAGGTGGCAAACCAAGGGGAGACTTCATAGCCCGGCACGCCGGCCTCTTCCACCGTTGGCACATCGGGCAAGGAAGGTGAACGCGTCTTGGTGGTGATGGCCAGCGCACGCAGCTTGCCGGCTTCGATATGCGGGCGTGCCGAGGTGATGCTGTCAAACATGAAGTCCACCTGCCCGCCCAGCAGGTCCGTCACGGCCGGGCCGCTGCCGCGGTAAGGCACATGCAGCATTTCCACGCCGGTCATGGCCGTGAAGCTGGCCCCCGCCAGGTGAATGGACGTGCCATTGCCTGCCGATGCATAGCTCAGGCGATTGGGTGCCTTTTTGGCTGCGGCAATCAGGTCCTTCACACTGCCGATGTCTTTTTGCTTGGCGCCTGCCACCAGCACATTGGGCACCACGGCCAGAAGGCTGACGGGCTCGAAATCCTTGAGCGGGTCATAGCTGAGCTTGCTGTACAGCGCGCCATTGGTTGCCATGCCGATGGAAGTGATCATCAGCGTATAGCCATCTGCCGGCTGCTTGGCCACAAAGTCGGAGCCGATGTTGCCGCCCGCGCCAGGCTTGTTTTCAATCACGAAAGGCTGGCCCAGCTCGCGACCGGCCACCTCGCCCAGGGTTCTGGCAATGGCATCCATGGCGCCACCTGGCGGGAAAGGAACCACCCATTTGATGGGCTTGTCAGGCCATTGGCTGGCATCGCTGCCTTGCGCCTGCGCCAGGGCAGGTACGGCACAAACAGCCGCCAGGGCCCAGGCCATGGGATGTCGAAGATAGGAACGCGCCATGGTTGTCTCCCGGTGCAATATTGTTGTGTGAAGGGGGCTCGGCGACCGCGCTTAGCGGATCGACGAGGGATGCTTGGCCAGTGGCGTGACCGAAATCTGCATGTACGGGAACAGCGGCAGCGCGCTCAGAATGTCGTGCAGCTCATCGTTGCTTTGCACGTCAAACACGCTGTAGTTGGCGTATTCACCGACCACGCGCCACAGGTGCTGCCACTTGCCGGCCTGCTGCAACTGCTGGGCATAGGCTTTTTCTTCGGCTTTGATGCGCGCAGCTTCTTCGGCGGGCAGGGTGCTGGGGATATCGACAATCATGTGTACGAGATACAGCATGGGTTTCCTTTCAGTCTGGAATGGGAGGACCCAGCGCGTTTAGCGCACGCGGGTCAGAAAATGCATGAGCTGGGTGGTGAACGCCTGCGGCGCTTCCACATTGGACAGGTGCGAGGCCTGCACCACCGCCAGCTGGGACGAGGCAATGGCAGCCTGCATGGCCTCGGCATCTGCCACTGTGGTCACGGGGTCGGCCGCGCCTGCCAGCAGCAAGGTGGGGGTGGTGATGCGGGCCAGCTCGCCCCGCAGGTCAGAGCTTGCCAATGCCTCGCAGCAGGCGGCATACCCTTCGGGATCGATACGTGCAAGGCCGGCCTGCACTTGCTGCACCACAACAGGCTGGGCCTGGACAAAGGCTTCGGTAAACCAGCGGCCAGGGGCCGAATCGGCCAGCGCCTGCATGCCGTTGGCGCCACCGCTGCGCACGGCAGCAGCACGCTCCTGCCAGGCCTGCGCCGTACCGATCTTGGCTGCACTGTTGCACACGACCAGCGCGGACAGACGCTCCGCGGCATGCACCCCCAGCCACAGCCCGGTGTGCCCTCCCATGGACAAGCCGCAAAATGCAGCCTGCTGCACGTCCAGGGCATCCAGCACAGCAAGCACATCGGCACCCAGAGCATCAAAGCTATAAGGGCCGGGCGTGACGGGGCTGCCACCATGGCCACGGGTGTCGTAGCGGATCACACGCCAGTGGCGCGCCAGCGCGTCCACCTGGGGGGTCCACATCTCCAGCGTGGTCCCCAGGGAATTGCTCAGCACCAGGGCTGGCGCGGCAGGATCACCATCCACGGCGACGCGGAAGCTGCCTCGCTGAGTGACAAGCTGATAAGGGGTAGAAGGCATCAGGACTACTCTTTCAACACGAGGAAGCGCGGTGCTCATGCCGCCAGGCGTGGACGCTCGACGATCTGGTTGTCGGCACCATCCACCAGCGCGCTGAGCTGGATGTCGAACACGATCTCCGCAAAGGGAGCATTCAGGCCGTGCGCCTGGATCGAGGCGGCATCCGTGCGCTCCACCAGCGCAGGCACCAGGCCTTCACGTGTGGCGTAAGCAAAATCGTCGAACACCAACGGATCGCCATCGATGTTGATCTGCGTGGTCAGCTTGCGGTGGCCTTCAGCCGACACAAAGAAGTGGATGTGGGCAGGACGATTGCCGTGGCGGCCCAGCGCGTTGAGCAGCGCCTGGGTGGGGCCATCGGGCGGGCAGCCATAGCCGCTGGGCACGATGCTCTGGAACTTGTAGCGACCCTGGGCATCCGCCAGGATGGTGCGGCGCATGTTGAACGGCTGCTGTTCACCCGTGGGGTCAAAGTGCGAATAGAAACCCTTGGTGTTGGCATGCCAGACTTCCACCTTGGCGCCGGGCAAGGGCTGGCCGTCCGCGCCACGCACAATGCCGTGCATGATCAGGGTATGGCCTTGCTGGTCGCTGCCATCGTCCAGGCGCGCAAAGCCTTCGGAAACGGGAGCGCCCGCCACATACAACGGCCCTTCGATGGTGCGTGGTGTGCCATTGGTCACACCCAGCGCGGCGTCCTCGGCGTCCATGCGCATGTCCAGGTAGCGGTCAAAGCCCAGGCCGGGGGACAGCAGACCCGCTTCGCCCTGCGCACCCAGCTGGTTCAGGTAGGCAACGCCAGCCCAGTATTCATCAGGCGTGATGTTCAAATCCTCAATGGTCCTGAACAAGTCGGTGAGGATGCGGTGCACAATCTGTTTGGTACGCGGATTGCCGCCTTCCTGATTCAAACCGCTGGCCAGACGCAGAAAACTTTGAACGTCCTGGGTGTCAAAAATCTTGGTACTCATCGTGGTCTCCTGGGAGTATCTGGAAATAAGAGAGGTTCAGGCAGCAACGGATGCGCCCTGTTTTTTGTCGCGACGGAAGAACTGCACGCGGTCTTCGTCCAGCACGATGCCCAAACCGGGCGCCGTGGGAACGGCCAAGGCAAAGTCCTGGTAGCGCAGTGGTTGCGCCAGGATTTCCTCGGTCAGCAACAGGGGGCCAAACAGCTCGGTACCCCATTGCAAATCTCGGAAGGTGGCAAACACGTGGGCCGATGCCACCGTGCCAATGGCACCTTCGAGCATGGTGCCGCCGTACAGGGCAATGCCCGCGGCCTCGGCAATCGCGGCCACGTGTTGTGCCGCACGCAGGCCACCGGATTGCTCGATCTTGACGGCAAACACATCAGCACCCGCCACGCGAGCCAGAGCAAAGGCCGAGGCAGGGCCGGTCAGCGATTCATCGGCCATGACCGCGATCGGGTAGCGGCCTTTCAGGCGTGCCAGGGCGTCAGCCGTAGCCACAGGTTGCTCAACCAGTTCACAACCGGCATCGGCCAGTGCTGCCAAGCCGTGTTGCGCCTGCAGCTCGCTCCAGGCCATGTTCACATCCACCCGCACGGCAGCGCGGTCACCCAGGGCTTTCTTGATGGCGGCCACGTGGGCCACATCGTCTGCCACGGCGCAGCGGCCGATCTTGAGCTTGAAGATGTTGTGGCGGCGCAAGTCCAGCATGCGCTCGGCTTCGGCAATGTCTTTGGCCGTATCTCCGGACGCCAGTGTCCATGCCACGGGCAGGCTGTCGCGCACACGGCCACCCAGCAACTGGGAAACAGGCAGCCCGGTACGCTGGCCCAGCGCGTCGTACAGCGCAGTCTCCACGGCGCATTTGGCAAAGCGGTTGTCGCGAATGGCCTTGTCCAAACGTGCCATCAGGGCGGGGACGTCATTGGCCTTGGCGCCCAGCAGCAAAGGGGCGAAGTACGTGTCAATGGCCAGCTTCATGCCTTCGGGCGATTCCGCACCGTAGGCCAGCCCCCCAATCGTCGTACCCTCACCCACACCCACGCTGCCGTCCGAACAGTACAGGCGCACCAGCATCAACGTCTGACCATTCATGGTGGCCATGGACAACTGGTGGGGGCGGATCGTGGGCAGATCCAGCAAAAGGCTCTCGACCCGTTCAATGACTGGCGACAGCGCGGGAGATGGGAGGGTGTGCTTGGGTTCCATGGCTGCCATTGAACAACGCACTGCCTGGATATATCCAACACCAAATGGGTCTAATTCAATACCTTGTAAATATAATTACAGTCAATACATATAAAAATCAAAAGCTTATTAAGCATCAAATCCAGAATACTATGGTTTACCCTGATGGATGTCCGCCAGCTTAAATATTTTGTTGCTGTGGCCAACACCCGCAACTTCACACGTGCAGCCGAGCAATTGCATATTGCCCAGCCGCCGCTGAGTCGTCAGATTCAATTGCTGGAAGAGGAGCTGGGCGTGCAACTGCTGCTGCGAAACAGCCGCCCTGTAC
>JAEYRT010000231.1 GCA_023435325.1 Pseudomonadota bacterium
TGCACCAGCACTTTCAGGCCATTCACGCTGCACTGGAAGGAAAGGCAGCAGTGCCGGATGCGAAAAATTTCACGGAAGACTTCAACCAACAGGTGGATGCTTCCCAGCTCAAGCAGGTCTTTGAGCAAGTGCACCAGAAAGTGGGCAACTGCCGCATTGCGGGACAGCTGAAGGCTCCGGTTTCCTTCATCAGCAGCTATCTGCTTCAGTGTGACAATGGCTTTGTTCCTATCGATATTGCGATTGAGGACAAGCCCCCCTATCGCGTACACAGTTTGCTGATCCGCCCCGGATACGCCAAGCTGTAAATCACGGCGCCACCATGGCGCTTGGCGCTACTGACAGTGGCTGACGCATCACGGCAGCCACTGTCCAAATGTCTTATCTGCACCAAAGCCGGGAATATTCGTATAAGAACTCGGAATCCGCCAGCCCGCCGACTTCTACAATGTTTTGCATCTTGGCACGCATCATGCAATTGCCGAGGGGTTCAACAACGACATTCAAGGAAGACGTGTATGGCAAAGAAGATTCTGGGTTTGGCCTTGCTTGCAGCTTGCGCCACTGCGGCACAGGCCGCAGATTTGAAGGTGGCCATCGACCCCACCTACGAACCCTTCACCTACAAAACCGCCGACGGCAAGCCCACAGGTTTTGACGTTGATATTGCCAATGCCGTCTGCGCAGAGCTCAAACGCAACTGTGTTTTTGTAGAACAGGTCTGGGACAGCATGATCCCCGGCCTGCAGGCACGCAAATATGATGTCATCGTAAGCTCGCTGTCCATCACGCAAGAACGCAAGCGCGTCATCGACTTCTCTGACCGCTATTACAAGACGCCCAGCGCGATCGTGGTGAAGAAAGGCACGGAATACAGCAGCCCTGCCTCCCTCAAAGGCAAGCGCATTGGCGTTCTGAAGGGCAGCACCCAGGAGAAATGGGCGCTGGGAGAACTCAAACCTGCTGGCGTCAACGTCATTCCTTACGAAGCCCAGGACCAGGTGTACCTGGACATCAATGCGGGTCGCCTGGATGGCACCGTGGCAGACAAGGTGGAAGTGCACGGCGGTTTTCTGCGCAAGGATGAAGGCAAGGATTACGGTTACGTAGGCCCTGATCAGTACGAGGAAAAGTACTATGGCGAAGGCATCGGCATCGGTATGCGCAAGGGTCAGAAAGAGCTGAAAGAGCAGATCAATCAAGCCATCAAGACCATCCGCAGCAATGGCACCTACGACACCATTGCGAAGAAATACTTTGACTTCGATCCCTACGGCAACTAAGGTTTAGAGGCATGACAGCCCGCTGCCCGGCCATCACCGGCAGCGGGCAGTCTTGTTTAGAAAAAAGCTTGGGCGCGCATGAGCGACTATTTCATCTCCATTTTGCAAGGTGCACTCCTGACAGTGGCAGTCTCCCTTGCCTCGCTTTTCGTTTCCACGGTGTTGGGGCTGCTGGGTGCCACCGCCAAGCTCTCCGGCAAAAAACCGCTGGTCTGGATCTCCACGCTCTATACCACCGTGGTGCGCGGCATCCCTGAACTGGTGCTGATGCTGCTGATTTTTTATGGTGCCGCGATTGGCATCAACAGCTTTTTTGAATCGATTGGTTCCGACTTCACTCTGGACCTCAATCCGTTCGTAGCGGGCGTGGCCACACTGGGCTTCATCTACGGCGCCTACATGACCGAAACCTTCCGCGGCGCCATCATGTCGATTCCCAGAGGGCAGATGGAAGCCGCCTGGGCCTTCGGCATGGGCTCCACCCAGACCTTTATCCGCATCACCTTGCCGCAAATGGTGCGTTATGCACTGCCGGGCTTCACCAACAACTGGCTGGTGCTGATCAAGGCCACGGCCCTGGTCAGCCTGATCGGTCTGCATGACATGACCTATTTGGCCAAGCAGGCCAGTGCCGCCACACGCGAGCCTTTCATCTTTTTGCTGTTTGCAGCGGGTTTGTATCTGGTGTTCACCAGCATTTCCCTGTGGGCGCTCAAGCGCCTGAATGCACGCTATAGCCTGGGCACGGAGAAGGTGCAGTTATGAGCTGGGACATCATCTTCCAACCCGAACACCTGGCCATGTACGGCCATGGCCTGTTGACCACCTTGTGGCTGCTGCTCTCCAGTCTGGCCATTGGCTGCGTGCTGGCATTGCTGGGAGCCATTGCATTGACAAGCGGCAACCATGTACTGGAGAAAACCGTCGGTGCCATGACTTATTTCGTGCGCGGCACGCCCTTGCTGATTCAGGTGTACCTGATTTATTACGGGCTGGGACAGCTGGAGTGGATCCAGGCGCGCTGGGATGATGTCTGGCCCTGGACGCACTTCAAGGAGCCTTTCTTTTGCGCGCTGCTGGCTTTCTCACTGAACACGGCTGGCTATACGGCAGAAATGCTGGCCGGTGCCATTCGCGAAACCAATCCTGGCGAAGTTGAAGCGGCCCGTGCCATGGGCATGAGTCGCTGGCAGATCATGCACCGCGTGGTGCTGCCCAGCGCCTTGCGTCGCACACTGCCACCTTATTGCAATGAGGCCGTGATGATGCTGCATTCCACCAGCTTGGCGAGTGTGGTGCCTGCACTCACCGACGTGACGGCGGTGGCCAGCCGCATTTACTCCGACTACTACTTGCCGTTTGAAGCTTATCTGGCTGCAGCGGCCATCTACCTGTGCGTGACATTTGCACTGATTGGCTTTTTCCGTGTACTGGAAAAACACTTTCTGGCTTATCTCGCACCACGCACACACTGATTAGCACCCATGACAAGCACTGCATACAAACTTCAAGCCGAAGGCATTCATAAAAGCTATGGCAGCAACCATGTGCTCAAAGGCGTTTCACTGACTGCCAAAGCGGGGGATGTGATCAGCCTGATCGGTAGTTCGGGTTCCGGCAAATCCACCCTGCTGCGCTGTATCAACCTGCTGGAGAAACCCCAGCAGGGGCGCATCGTGGTCGCAGGTGAGGAATTGCAGCTCAAGGCCGGACGCAACGGAGAGCTGGAGCCAGTCAACCCCAAGCAACTGCAGCTGATGCGCACCAAGCTGGCCATGGTGTTTCAGCACTTCAATCTGTGGGCACACAAGACGGTCTTGCAAAACGTTATCGAAGCGCCCGTTCACGTTCTGGGCATTTCCAGAGACGAAGCCGTGGAACGCGCACGCAAGTACCTGCGTCTGGTGGGGCTGGAAAACCGTGAGGATGCATGGCCCAACCACATGAGCGGCGGCCAGCAACAGCGCGTCGCCATTGCCCGCGCCCTGGCTGTCGAGCCTGAAGTCATGCTGTTCGATGAACCGACCAGTGCCCTGGACCCCGAGCTGGTCGGGGAAGTGCTGCGCGTGATGCAGGTCCTGGCCCAGGAAGGCCGCACCATGGTCGTGGTCACCCACGAAATTGGCTTCGCCCGCGAAGTGTCCAATCACGTGGTCTTTCTGCATCAGGGCGTGATTGAGGAGCAAGGCAATCCGCAGCTTGTCCTGAGCAATCCGCAAAGCGAACGCCTGACCAAATTCCTGTCCGGCAGCCTGAAATGAACAGCCAGGGCAAGTGCGGCTTTTGATGCAGCACAGGCAAACCGACGGAACTTTTCTCCCGACACTGCATCTATTTCTTATCATGCGCTGTGCATCAACCGCGATTGCACACGGTGTATGGAATACAAAAGAAGGGAGAGACAAATGTCCACAATCCAATCATCACCCTCGCACACCCTGACCATGGGCCGCTTCAAATTTGAATCCAAGGCATTGCCCGAGGCCCATGGCTGCTATCAGGCCCAACTTACGGTAGACAGCGGAGAAGGCGCAGAGCGCACCTTGCGTTTTTTCACCTTTACGCCCTTGTTCCAGACGGCAGACCGCGCGCTGGCCTATGCAGCGCAGCAAGCCAAGGAATGGATGAAGCAAAAAGCGCTGGCTTGACGCCGGCACGAATGGCAGTCTTGTGCGAACTGCCATGAAAAAAGCGCTGCCGATGCCGACAGCGCTTTTTTTACGTCCACGCCCGTTTGCAGGCATCAGATCACGACAGGTTCGGGCTCCAGGCGAATGCCAAAGCGCTCGTACACACTGGTCTGAATGGCGTTTGCCAGCGTCATCACTTCCCCGCCGGTGACGCTTTGGCCGCCTGTGCCGCGATTGACCAGTACCAGGGCCTGCTTTTCGTACACGCCCGCATTGCCGACAGCCTTGCCTTTCCAGCCGCAGGCATCAATCATCCAGCCGGCAGCAAGCTTGATGGAGCCATCAGGCATGGGGTAGTGCACGATCTTGGGTTCGCGCGCAATGATGTCGCGGCACTGGTCCTGTGTCACGGTAGGGTTTTTGAAAAAACTGCCGGCGTTGCCCACCACCGCCGGGTCTGGCAGCTTGGCCCGCCGGATGGCCACCACCCAGTCAAAAATCTGCTGGGCGCTGGGGTGCAGCACGCCCTCTTCCTCCTGTTTGCGCTGCAAGTCCAGATAACCCAGTTCCGGCTTCCAGTGCTTGGACAGGGCAAAGCGCACCTTGGTGATCACAGCGCGCCCGGCCAGTCCCATGCCCTGGGCCTTGGCAACCGGGGTACCAACGGGGGCAGCGGGTGCATGCTTGAAGATCGAGTCCCTGTAGCCAAAGGCGCACTGGGCCGCATGGAGCGTGAAAGCCTGGCCAGTCACCAGGTCCACGGCATCAAGCTCATGAAAGCGGTCCTGCAGTTCCACCCCATATGCACCAATATTCTGTACAGGCGCTGCGCCGACCGTACCCGGCACCAGCGCCAGGTTCTCCAGCCCCGGATAACCGTGGCCCACGGTCCACTCCACCAGATCGTGCCAGCGCACACCGGCGCCTGCCTCGATGATCCAGTGGCTATCGGTTTCACCCACCACGGCGATGCCGGGAATTTCCATTTTGAGCACCACGGCGTGGATCACATCACCGGTCAGCACGACATTGCTCCCCCCACCCAGCACGAATACTTTTCGGCCCTGATAGTGGCTGCTGGATGCAAATGCTTGCACATCCGCTGCACTGCGAATGCGCACCAAGGTATCAGCGCTGGCCACAATACCAAAGGTGTTGCAGTCCTGCAGGGGGGTATTTTTCTCGACTAACATCCTTTCCATTGTCGCACTACGACTTCGTCTGCGTCACCAGACCAGGTCATGTGCCCTGTCCTCCATCCGTTATAGAAAGAATAGCCATGCCATCTTTTGACACTGTGCTTGAAGCCGATTTCGTTGAAGTAAAGAACGCCGTGGAAAACGCCGCCAAGGAAATTGGCACCCGCTTTGACTTCAAGGGCACTTCTGCAGCGGTCGAACTCAAAGACAAGGAAATCACGATGTTTGGCGACGCGGATTTCCAGTTGCAGCAAGTGGAAGATATCCTGCGCAACAAACTGACCAAGCGCAACGTTGACGTGCGTTTCATGGACGTGCAATCCAGCCAGAAAATTGGTGGCGACAAGGTCAAGCAAATCGTCAAGATCAAGAACGGCATCGAGTCGGATCTGGCCAAAAAGCTGCAAAAGCTCATCAAGGACAGCAAGCTCAAGGTGCAGGCTGCCATCCAGGGTGATGCCGTACGCGTTACGGGCGCCAAGCGCGATGACCTGCAAGCAGCCATGGCGCTGATTCGCAAGGATCTGGCAGACCACCCTCTGTCGTTCAACAACTTCCGCGATTGATCGACACCAGCCGAAAAAAGGGATGCCTGGGCATCCCTTTTTCTTTGGCGCAGCACATCAATAAAAATAGCTGCTTTCGCTTTTCAGATATAGGTTTCAAAGCTAAAACTATCTGAAACCCTCTATCCTCAAGCGCAAGCAGCTATGGTTTTATAGAGCACACAAAAAAGCCGCGCACAATGCGCGGCCCATGCCGAGGCAGTTGCAATATTAGCGGCGCCCTTTTTTCTTCTCTCCAGGCTTGGAAGCCGTGGCCGCGCTGGCGGCAGGCTGGCCCTTCTTGCTGCCAATCTTGCTTTCCTGCCCTTTGAGCAAGCGGCTGATATTTTCTGCATGGCGCCACAGCAGCAGGGCGGACATGGCCATGACAGCCAGCAGCAGCGACTTGTCATACACCCACAAAGTGCCACCGAACAGCACGTAGTACACCGGCGCCAGCACCGCGGCAATCAGGGCCGACAGCGAGGAATAGCGCGTGGTGAACGCCACCGCCAGCCATGTCAGCAGCACGAACAGCCCCAGCCAGCCGCTGATGCCCAGCAGCACGCCCAGCGCCGTCGCCACACCCTTGCCGCCCTTGAATTTAAAGAAGACGGGGAACAGATGGCCCAGGAAAGCCGCAATCGCCACCAGCGCCAGCGTGCCTTCGTGCAGGCCATAAGCCGGGCCGAAGTATTTGACCAAGAGCACGGGAACCAGGCCCTTGACGGCGTCCAGCAGCAGGGTCAGCGCGGCGGCTGCCTTGCTGCCCGAGCGCAGCACATTGGTGGCACCGGGGTTGCCGCTGCCGTAGGTGCGGGGATCGTTCAGCCCCATGAGCGAGCTGACGATGACGGCAAACGACAGCGAGCCAATCAAATAAGCCGCAATGGCGGCAATCCAAGGAAGTGCGGAGTTCAAGGCTTCAATCCTCGCCTGCCACAAGGCAGGCTATTGTTATATCTGGGATGCTGGCAGGCGAATGTGCCAAATGCCCTATTGTGCCAGCGCGCACTGCACGGTTTTTGCGCCCAGCAACTCCACACAAACCCGGGGATCGAGCTGCACCAGAAAACCGCGCCGTCCGCCATTGATGGCGATGCGTGGCAAGTCCAGAATACTGTGCTCGATATACACAGGCATCTGCTTGCGCGTGCCAAAGGGCGAGGTGCCGCCCACCAGATAGCCGCTGTGACGGTTGGCCACTTCGGGCTTGCAGGGCTCCACGCTCTTAGCGCCGATCTGGCGCGCCAGGTTTTTGGTGGACACCGTGCAGTCGCCATGCATGAGCACGATCAATGGTTTGGCGTCCTGGTCCTGCATGACCAGCGTCTTGACCACTGCGTGCTCATCCAGACCCAGCTGTCTGGCCGATTCGGCGGTGCCGCCATGCTCCACATAGTCGTAGGGATGCTCGGTGAACGCCACCTTGTGTGCCTTGAGCAGCTGGGTGGCCGGCGTTTCACTCACATGTGATTTGTCTTTTTTTGCCATGGCTGGTGCCAATTACTGTCCGGGGTCACGGTATTTCCAGCGCAGGGCATCGATCTGCGCCAGCAGCTCGGGCGAGAGCTGCACCTGCCATGCATCCACGGCTTCGTCCAGCTGCGCCTGGGCCGTCACTCCGATGATGGTGCTGGCCACGCGCCAGCTGCGATAGCAGAACGCCAGCGCCATCTGCGTGGGCGTCAGGCCGTGCTCGCGCGCCAGTTGGTTGTACAGGCGTGCGGCATCCAGCGCTTCGGGGCGGCCCCAGCGTTGCTTTTGCACGGACGGATATGACAGCCGCGTGCCCTGTGGCGCATGCGGGCCGGTGATGCCACTGTGGTCATACTTGCCGGTCAACAGCCCTACCCCCAAGGGTGAATAGGCCAGCAGGCCCACGCCCAGACGGTGACAGGTTTCGTCCATGGCGTTTTCCCAGCTGCGGTTGATCAGGCAGTATGGGTTTTGCACGCTGGCCACACGCGGCAGGCCGTGCTGCTCGGCCAGGCGCACGAATTCATGCACCCCATAAGGGGTTTCATTGGACAGGCCGATGTGGCGGATCTTGCCCTGTTGCACCAGCTTGGCCAGTGTCTCCAGTTGCTCGTGCATGGAAGTTTGGCTGACTTCCTGAGCGGGGTCGTAGTACAGATTGCCAAACGCAGGCACATGGCGCTCGGGCCAGTGGATCTGGTAGAGGTCGATCACCTCGGTTTGCAAACGGCGCAGACTGCCTTCGCACGAGGCCACGATGTCAGCCGCCGTCATGCCTTTGCCTTCGCGAATCCAGGGCATGCCACGCGAAGGGCCAGCCACCTTGCTGGCCAGCACGATCTGTTCGCGGGCGCCGGGACGTGCGGCGAACCAACGCCCGATGATGGACTCGGTCGCTCCATAGGTTGCCTGGCGTGCAGGCACGGCATACATCTCGGCCGTGTCCCAGAAGGTCACGCCGCGCTCCAGCGCACGGTCCATGATGGTGAAGGCGTCGGCCTCGCTGACTTGTTCGCCAAATGTCATCGTGCCCAGACAGATCGGGCTGACCATCAGGTCGCTGCGGCCCAGCCGCACGGAGTGGTTTGCTGCTGTATTCATGGCAGCAAGTGTAGAGGCTGGCTGCAGGGGCGGCGACGCTATCGGCGTCACCGTTTTGACTGTGGTCATCTCCCTGTGCTCCCCATAATGCGCGCCATGTATACGCCACAACGTCCCAGTTCCACGGTGGATCTTCCCATCCGCCACATGTCCTACCGCGTCCGTACCTGGGGCCAGCCGCAGGCTGGTGTTGCACCTTTGGTGCTGGTGCATGGCTGGATGGACATCGGCGCTTCCTACCAGTTCGTGGTGGATGCCTTCTCGCAAGCTTTCTATGCCGGTCGCCAGATCATTGCCCCAGACTGGCGCGGTTTCGGGCACAGCATGCCGCCCTCGCCTTGCGACCACTACACCTTTGCCGACTATCTGGGCGATCTGGATGCCTTGCTCGATCACTACGTCCCCGAAGGCCAGGCCATCGACCTGGTGGGCCACAGCATGGGAGGCAATGTGGTGATGCTGTACGCGGGCGCGCGCCCCGACCGCATTCGTCGCTTGGTCAATCTGGAAGGCTTTGGCATGCCAGCCACCCAGCCCAGACACGCGCCCAAACGCATGGGGCAGTGGCTGGATGAACTCAAAAGCCTGCGCCGCGGTGAAATCAGCCTCAAGGGCTATGACAGCGCACACGCCGTGGCGGCACGCCTGCGCAAGACCAACCCGCGCCTGAGCGAGGACAAGGCCCTGTGGCTCGCCCAGGAGTGGGCGGCCCCCGATGCGGATGGCCAGTGGCGCATCCTGGGCGATGCGGCGCACAAGGTGGTCAATCCGCAGCTGTTCCGGGTCGATGAAATCCTGGCCACCTACGCGGCCATCACCGCGCCCGTGCTGGCCGTGGAAGCCACCGAAGACAGCCTGACCCAGTGGTGGAAGGACAAGTACACGCTGGACGAATACCATGAGCGCCTGAAGTCGGTGCCTGACTACCGCATCGAGCGCATTGACGATGCCGGTCACATGCTGCACCACGACCAGCCTGCGCGTATCGCGCAATTGATTGAAGCCTTTTGCACCTGAGCGCAAACAACAATTCAGAAGCAGCTTGTGCTTGCCAATTAAAGCTTTGCGGTACATTTAACCCTAAAGTCCTTGAATAGCAAGCGCAAGCCGCTCTTGTTTTTGCGCTGCTCCAACTGAAAGCCTACCGCCATGTGGTTGACCGATCTGCTGCGCAAAATCACCAAAGGCCCCGATGTGGGCGAAACCTTCCGCGACTACATCGGCTGCTATCTCTACGGCACCGAAGGCACGACGGCCAAACCCGAATACCTGGGCGCACCCGCCACGCTGGCGGAGCTGGAACAGGGCCTGCGCATCTACCTGCAGGACTATGTGGATGCGCAGCCCGATCCACAGGCCCCCAAGGTGCAGCTGGTACGGGCATTGATCGAGGAGCTCCCCGCACGCCTGCAGGCCCACGTTGGCGGTGACATGAACCAGCCGTTGCTGGAGCTGGACGGCGCCCTGCTGTTCGTGCGCAAGGGCGTACGCCAGCGACGCAAGGAAAACGGCAAGTTTGTGGAATAAGTGTCGCATTGGCCCTGCCTGCCTCTATAGTGCACTTTCCGTCCCTGCCTGCCCCTGCTCTGCCCATGACCGAGACCGTGCAGCCGTCTGTTGAGACTGCTCCGCCCCACCCGTTCGCACTGCTCCTGCCCTCCTTGATGGGCATGGTGCAAGACTTGATCCATATGCTGCCGCCCGGCAGCGTCGTGCAAGCCTTGCAGGCCAGACAATTGCTGCAGCAAATGGGGAATGCCACACAGGTCATGGGCCTGCATGGCTGCAGTCGCTTGATGCAGTCCATGCAAGCCCCATTGGCGCT
>JAEYRT010000232.1 GCA_023435325.1 Pseudomonadota bacterium
AGGTAACAGTGTGATCACCCAAGAAGAAAGAGGCCTGTGTATTGGCAGTCAGCGTCTTGAAACCGATGCCATTGCCTGTAGTGGCATTCACACGGGTCGGATTTTTCGCCGTGTCGTAGTTGATATAGCTTTCCCACAGCATGTCTTTGTAGCGGCCCTCATGCGTGACAAAGAAGTTGTTGCGCAAAGACTTGTTGTAGCTGGCGTCAGCATCAATCGCCAAGCTCTTGCCAGGATTGTGAGAGCGCTCCTGCTCCGTGCGGCCTGCGCCCAGAGTGAAGGTGTTCTGCGCATCCAATTTCAAACTGGCTTTGGCAGCGAAGTTGCGGCGTTTGAATTCAGGGTCAGCGGCAGTGTTGTCGGCGCCGCCCACAAAATCAGCCTCATCTTGATTGCGTAATCCACCGTTGATTTGCAGCGAGAGCTTGTCTTCGATCACAGGAATATTCAGTGCGAAGTTGGCATTCATGCCATCGTTGGTCACATCGTTGGCGGACTTGATGTACTCCGTGCTCACACTGCCACCGAACTTGTTGACCACTTTCTTGGTGATCACGTTCACCACGCCACCAATCGCATCAGAGCCGTACAAAGAAGAAGCTGGGCCACGAATCACTTCAATGCGTTCAATCGTTTCCAGCGGCGGCAGGAAGTTCACCTGATTGCCTGCGTTGGAGCCATTCAAACCAAAAGCTTGGTTGTCCTGCATGGGACGACCATCCACCAAAAACTTGGTGTACTCCGCGCTCATGCCGCGAATCATGACGGACTGCTCCACACCACCGCCTTGGATGTGCACGCCAGGGATGTTCTTCAGAACATCTGTCACATCGGTATAAGATTTTTTCTGAATTTCTTCTGCCGTAATCACAGAAATTGAAGCTGGAGCATCTTTCACGCTCTGTTCATAACCGCCCGCAGTGACCGTCACTACGTCCAGCTGTGTGCCCTGCTGCTGGGCGAACGCCGACAAACTGCTGATTGCGGCGGCGGCAATCAGCGAACGAGAAAATGGAAACGCTGGTGTCTGAGACATGCACGTCTTTCTGGAATAAACAAAATAAATCAAGGAGCAGCAATCGCACGAAAGCCAACGCTTTTAGCGTGTTTTCATGTCGAAATGCTTGTTGGGAGAAGGGGAGCTGCTTCTTAAAGAGAAGCGTACCCTCGGCGCACGTCAGCGCTGGGCTGCGGTATAGGCTTGCTTGAGCTGGGCAATGTTGTTCAGCATGGCGGTCGGGCCGGTGCTGCCCATCAAGTACCAGCCCTTGGGATCGAGAAATACCACCTGCCCCTTTTGCCCGGCGGTGGTGCCCTTAATGAGCGCGTTATCAAACACCTGCTGCGAAGGGATGATGGCACCACCACCTGCGGCCGAACCAGTGCCAGTGTTGCGGTCAATCACATAAATCCATGCCGGGTTGAGCTTGGCCACATCTTCAAAGGTATAGGCCGTTCCGCGCGGGGGAATGTCTTGGGCGGTGATGGCCGACTTCACACCCAGCACATCAAACAAAAAGCCAAAGCGCGAGCCGGGCGCGTTGGGCATGATGCGTTCGTTCACTGCCATCAGCAGCAAGCCCGGTGCCGCTTGGCTGGACAACTGGCGCAGCTCAGCCACTTCGCTGCGAATTTTGCTTGCTAGTGCCTGGCTTTGTGCCTGCTTGCCAAATAACAAGCCCAGCTGTGTCAGATTGCGCTCCATGTCGTTCAGCATGTTTTTGCTGTTGACCGAGAAATCGACGGTGGGAGCAATCTTGCTCAGCACGTCAAATTTGGCGGCGGAGCGGCCCGCCACGATGATGAGGTCGGGGCGAATCTCGCTGAGCGCTCCATAGTCTGGTTCAAACAAGCTGCCCGCCACCTTGTAGGTGGCAGCGCTGTAGCCCGCCATGTACTGCGGGTACTGGGCTTTGGCCACACCGCCAGTCACAGGAATGCCCAGGGCTTGCATGGCATCCAGCGATGCCAAGTCATACACCACCACCCGCTGGGGTGTCTTTGTTACTTGTGTGCTGCCCTTGGCATGCACCACAGAAATGGACGATGCGGCTGTGGGCTGAGCGGCCCATGAAGCGCTGCACACAGCAGCCATACCCGCCAACACTGCCAGACGGCGTTGCAAAAAGAAATTCATGAGAAATGCCATTGTTTACCAATGGTGGCCCAAGCCCCTAAACGCAATGGATGCGCGACAAGCATTGGCAACCGATAAGAAGAATGAATCAAATCTTAACGCAATCAAGAAGCAATCTCATTATTAATATCACTTTTTTATTGATGTGCTGCTTACAAACTACATCTACTATCCCTCCCAACACGATGAACCTATTTATGCGTTGCCCGGTTTTCTTATCGTGCGCTTGCATCTGGTGTCAAGGCTTAAGGCCCCACCACCCTTCCACGTCTACAGCCACACCTCCACCAAAAACAGCGCAAAACCAATCGCACCCCCCACCAAGGTGCCATTGATGCGAATAAATTGCAGATCCTTCCCAATGTGCTGTTCCACCAGCGCTGACAGTTCTGCCGCGTCCCAGCGCTGGACGGTATCCTGGATATGCCGGGCAATGAATTGCGAGACTTCCGGCGCCAGGCCTTCTGCCCACCGCTCCATGCGCGCATTCATGGAGGCACGCAAATCCTGATCCTGCGCCAGAGACTGTCCCAGCCACTGCCCCATGCTGGCCAGCCTGCGCGCCATCCACGAGTTTTCATTGCCAAGATCCGCCTGCAGCCTGCTGCGGGCACGGGTCCACAACGTATGCAGGTATTCGGCCAGCTTGGGGTCATGCAGGATGTACTGGCGCACTGCCTCTCCTTTGCGGGCATAGGCTGGGTCATGTTTGAGGCGCTCGATCAACTGCGCCACGGATTGATCAAATGCTTCACGCAAGCGATGCTGGGGGTTGTTGGCAATGTCTGCCAGCACGCTCTCCAGCGCTTCGGCAATCACATCGGCCCCTTTGCCGCCGAGCCAATCGGTGGGCAGCATTTTTTCCTTCAAAGGATGTTCACGCTTGAGCCACTGCACGATGGTGTCGGCAATGAACTGGCGCGTGGCAGGCTGCTGCAAGGCCCGCGTGATGCGAGCCAGCACATCGTCAAGCACGGCTTGGTGCCTGCCGCCGTGGGTCAGGGCCGCGAGCACCGTGGCCATGGACTTGCTCATGTCAGCCCGGGCCAGCACACTGCGCAAGGTGCGCGTGAGCCAGCGCTCCACCTGTTGGTCCTGCAGCATTTCCAGCGCTCCGCCCAGCAACCGCGCCAGCTGCAGGCCCAGCAAGCGCGTATTCGCAGGCTCCGTAAGCCATTGCGAAAGCCAGCGTGCGGGATCATTGCGGCGCATCAAGGCGATCAGCGAGGGCGCATCCAGAAATCTGTCGCGCACAAAGGTGGCCAGATTCTCTGCAATGCGGTCTTTGTTGCGCGGAACAATGGCTGTGTGCCGGCCAATCACAGGCAAAGGAATGCGCCGGAACAAGGCAGTGACGGCAAACCAGTCGGCCAGCGCCCCGACCATCGCAGCCTCGGCTGTCGCCCGCACGCACAACACCCAGACATCAGGTGAGAAAAAATGCGTTGCCACATAAATGCAGGCCACCGCCAGCAAAAGCCCTGTGGCCTGGCGTTTCGCAGTACGCAACGCAGAAGCTTGTGACATACACCCTCGATCATCAAAGACGGCCGCCAGCTGCAGCCGGTGCTGCCTGCGGCATGGATCTCCTCAAGATGGCAAGCGCGCTCGCGCCAGGCAATAGGAAGACTGCGCATCCCCATGCGCAAACGTCACATTTGCGCAACAAATTTCTCATCAATTAAACAAATGAGAACAATTTCTATTTAGTTCCGTAATAATCCCTCCCATTCTTTTCCCCCATTTCAAGACATCACCGCATGGCCGGTGAGGAGTATCCATGGCACGTCTACCTTTAAAGCCCACCATCCTGGCGATGGCTGCGGCTGCATGCACCGCCTCTTTTGCGCAAGACACTGCAACGCTGTCCGAGGTAGTGGTTTCGGCCTCCGGCTTTGAGCAAGAACTCAAGCAAGCACCTGCGTCGATTTCGGTGGTGACACGTGAAGAGCTGGAGCAGAAGAACTTTCGTGATCTGGCCGAGGCACTGCAGGGCGTGGAAGGGATCGACGTTCTGGGTGGCACCGGCAAGACCGGCGGCCTGGATATCAGCATCCGTGGCATGCCCAGCGAATACACACTGATCCTGATTGATGGCCGTCGCCAGAACGTTGCCGGCGACGTGACGCCCAACGGATTTGGCTCCGCACTCACCAGCTTCATGCCTCCCGTTTCTGCCATTGAGCGCATCGAAGTGATCCGTGGCCCCATGTCCACGCTGTATGGTTCCGATGCCATGGGCGGCGTCATCAACATCATCACACGCAAAGTCGCCAAGCAGTGGGGCGGCGAAGCCGGTGTGAGCGTGGGCCTGCCTGCAGATAGCGAGTGGGGCACGCAAGGCCGCGCCAACATCTACCTGAACGGCCCCATCGCCCAGGACAAGCTGGGCCTGGCGATCCGCGGCAACTTTTATCGCCGCGAGGCTTCGGATTGGGTGCTCGCTCCCAATACCAATCAACCTGCAGGTGCCCGCAACCCGGCTCCTGCCGAAAGCCGCCAGCACAATGTTGGCGCACGCCTGACTTTGACACCCGATCGCCAGAACGATCTCTGGCTGGATGTCGAGCAGGGCCACACTTGGTACAACAACGAGGATGGCCGACTCGGCAACCGGGATGCGGTCGCCAACAGCCCGGCTGGCTACAAGGACGCCTTGCGCTTCAATCGCGAGCAAGTGGCCCTGGGACACACCGGTCGCCTGAGCTTCGGTCTGCTGGAAAGCAGCCTGATGCGCACAGTCACGGAAACAGAAGGCCGCACCATCCCTGGCACTGCAGTTCCCGCGACAGATCCACGCCGCGGCGCGGACCGTGAACTCAAGACCACGAATGTGGTGCTTGACTCCAAGCTCGTGGCGCCGCTGGGCGATGACCATGTGATGACAGTCGGCGGCCAGTGGTGGGATGCCAAGCTCACGGACGGCCTGCTGCCCGAATCCCACAGCCAGACCATGTGGTCGCTGTTTGCCGAAGACGAGTGGCGCTTTGCCCCTGACTGGGCAGCCACCTTTGGCGGCCGCTATGACCACCATGATGCATTCGGCAGCCATTTCAGCCCCCGCGCCTATCTGGTCTGGGATGCGACGTCCGAATGGACCTTCAAGGGCGGCGTGAGCAAAGGCTTCCGCGCCCCACGCCTGAACCAGCTCATTGATGGCGTCAGCGGCATCACGGGCCAGGGCACCGTCATCAGCATCGGCAACCCCGACCTCAAGCCTGAAACCAGCACCAGCACCGAACTGGCCGCCCTGTTCGACAACCAGGCCGGCATGAGCGCTTCTGCCACGGTGTTCCACAACAAGGTGAAGGACAAGATCAGCAGCGGTGGCAACTGTGCGGACAACTTCATCTCCAGCTGCGCTGCCAATCCCACGGCCGACTACAGCATCAATGTGGATGAAGCCAAAACCTGGGGCCTGGAGCTGTCCAGCCGCATGCAGCTCACGCCCCAGTGGGCTGTGAAAGCAGGCTACACCTGGACCCGCAGCGAAGTGATCGAGGCCGGACAGGTCAACGGTCAGCTGGCCAACACGGCACGTCACATGGCCAACCTCCAGCTTGACTGGACACCGAACGACGTATGGCGCCTGTGGGTGCGCGGCGAGTACCGTGGCAAGAGCCCCCGCTTCAGCGGAGCCCCCGAGAACCTGTCAGCAGCCAACCGCGCTATCTATGACGCGGTGGGCGACGTCAAGGGCTATTCGCTGTTCCACCTGGGTGGCTCCTACCAAGTGTCCAAAAACGTCAGCCTAAATGCGCACAATTACAACCTGTTCGACAAGGACTTCCGCAAGTACCGCCAGGTCAATGTCAACGGCACACCAACCTGGGTGAATCCTTATTTCCAGGGCGGACAGTCGATTGCAGGCACCACCCTGCCAGGACGCACCTTCTGGATCACCGCCAACGTCCAGTTCTAAGGAGCTGACAAACAAAAAGGGAGACTGTGTCTCCCTTTTTTTCATAATTTCAAAACCAAAAATCGTAGCTTCTCACGCTTGCACAACAAGGGTTTCAGATATTTTTATATCTGAAACCCTTTGTATATAAGCGCTGACAGCTATTTTTTTAGATTACTTCACTTCCAGCAACTCCACCTCGAAGTTCAATGTCGCATTCGGTGGAATCACACGCCCGGCACCACGACTGCCGTAGGCGATGGATGGGGGACACGTCAGCTTGGCCTTGCCACCCACCTTCAACTTCTGCACGCCTTCGGTCCAGCAAGGAATGACACGATTCAGGGGAAAGTCGATGGGCTCGCCCCGCGCGATGGAGCTGTCGAACTCCTTGCCGCTTTCAGGGAACCAGCCGCGATAGTGCACGCGCACCGTGTCGCTTGCCTTGGGCTGTGCGCCTGTGCCTTCGGTGATGACTTCATAAACCAGGCCGCTGGCCGTGGTTTCCGGCGCTGCATGGGCGGTGCCCAGACTCAGTAGGCTGGCCGCAGCCAGCGCAAACAATGTGTGTTTCATGGGAGAAAGTGCTGGGTGTAAAGCCTGCATCATGCCTTCGCGGGCGGCACACCGATGGCGTCCAGCGCAGCGCTCAGGTGGCCCACGGTGCGATCCACGTTGTGCCACTTCTCCAGACCGAAAAGACCGATGCGGAAGGTCTTGAAGTCAGGCCCCTCGTCGCATTGCAGCGGCACACCGGAGGCCGTTTGCAAGCCGGCTTCCAGGAATTTCTTGCCACTTTGAATGTCCGGATCAGTGGTGTAGCTGACCACCACGCCCGGTGCCTTGAAGCCTTCGGCAGCCACGCTCGGGAAGCCACGCGACTCCAGCAGCGCACGCACCTTGGCACCCAGCGCGATCTGCTCCTCGCGCACCTTGTCAAAGCCATAGGAACGCGTTTCCAGCATCACATCGCGCAGGCGCACGAGGGCATCGGTCGGCATGGTGGTGTGGTAGGCATGCTGGCCTTTTTCGTAGCCTTCGGCAATCTGCATCCACTTCTTCAGATCGCACGAGAAACTGGAGCTTTGCGTGCCCTCAATGGCAGTTCGTGCCCGCTCGGAGAGCATCACCATGGCGCAGCAAGGTGAGCTGCTCCAGCCCTTTTGCGGCGCAGAGATCAGCACGTCCACACCGGTCTTTGCCATATCCACCCACATGGCACCAGAGGCCACGCAGTCCAGGACGAACAGCGCACCCACTTCGTGCGCAGCATCGGCCACGGTACGCAGGTAGTCATCGGGCAGGATGATGCCGCTGGCCGTTTCCACGTGCGGTGCAAACACCACCTTGGGTTGCTCCGCACGAATGGCGGCGGCCACGTCCTGCGCTGCACAAGGCACCCATGCGTCCTGGCTGCCCGCACCCTGCTTGCGTGCCTTGCACACCACGGCACCACCGCCCAGACCGAAGTTGCCGGCCTCGAAAATCTGCGTCCAGCGGTAGCTGAACCAGCCATTGCGCACGATCAGCACCTTCTGCCCATTGGCAAACTGGCGTGCCACAGCCTCCATACCGAAAGTGCCACTGCCAGGCACCAGCACGGCCGTGTGGGCGTTATAGACCTCCTTCAGTGTGCCCAGGATGTCCTGCATGACACCAGCAAAGCGCTTGGACATATGGTTGAGCGC
>JAEYRT010000296.1 GCA_023435325.1 Pseudomonadota bacterium
CCAATGAGCTCATGATCGAAGAGTCGCTGCTGGGCTGGAAAGAGTACGAGATGGAAGTGGTGCGCGACACCGCAGACAACTGCATCATCGTCTGCTCCATCGAAAACTTGGACCCTATGGGCGTGCACACCGGTGACTCCATCACTGTGGCGCCTGCACAAACACTGACCGACAAGGAATACCAAATCATGCGCAATGCCTCGCTGGCAGTGCTGCGTGAAATTGGTGTGGACACCGGCGGCTCCAACGTGCAGTTCTCGGTGAACCCCAAAGACGGTCGCATGATCGTCATCGAGATGAACCCCCGCGTTTCGCGTTCTTCCGCGCTGGCTTCCAAGGCCACGGGTTTCCCCATCGCCAAGATCGCGGCCAAGCTGGCTGTGGGCTTTACGCTGGACGAGCTCAAGAACGAAATCACCGGTGGTGCAACCCCCGCATCGTTCGAGCCCACCATCGACTACGTGGTCACCAAGATCCCACGTTTTGCGTTCGAGAAGTTCCCTGCAGCCGACAATCGCCTGACCACACAGATGAAGTCCGTGGGTGAAGTGATGGCCATGGGCCGTACCTTCCAAGAGTCCTTCCAGAAGGCCCTGCGCGGTCTGGAAGTGGGCGTGGATGGCATGAACGAAAAGACCCAGGACCGCGAGATTCTGGAGAAGGAACTGGGCGAGCCCGGCCCTGATCGCATCTGGTACGTGGGCGACGCGTTCGCTGCTGGCTGGACGCTGGACGAAGTGCACAACATCACCAAGATCGACAAGTGGTTCCTGGTGCAGATCGAGGAGATCGTGAAGATCGAGCTGGATCTGGACAAGCTGTATGCCGAGAAGGGCGAAGGCGCACTGGCCGCTCTGGATGCACAAACCCTGCGCACCTTGAAGCAAAAGGGCTTCTCGGACCGCCGCTTGGCCAAACTGCTGCACACCACCGACAAGGCAGTGCGTGAAGCACGCAAGGCACTGAACGTGCGCCCTGTCTACAAGCGTGTGGACACTTGCGCGGCTGAGTTCGCTTCCAACACTGCGTACATGTACTCCACGTACGATGAAGAGTGCGAAGCAGCGCCTACCAACAAGAAGAAGATCATGGTCTTGGGTGGCGGTCCTAACCGCATTGGCCAAGGCATTGAGTTCGATTACTGCTGCGTGCACGCCGCCATGGCCATGCGTGAAGACGGTTACGAAACCATCATGGTCAACTGCAACCCTGAGACCGTTTCGACCGACTACGACACATCCGACCGCCTGTACTTCGAGCCTCTGACGCTGGAAGACGTGCTGGAAATCGTGGCGGTAGAGCAGCCCGAAGGCGTGATCGTGCAGTACGGTGGCCAGACGCCTTTGAAGCTGGCTCTGGGTCTGGAGCGCGAAGGCGTGAAGATCATCGGCACCACACCTGACATGATCGACGCGGCTGAAGACCGTGAGCGCTTCCAGAAGCTGCTCAACGATCTGAACCTGCGCCAGCCACCCAACGCCACGGCACGCACCGAGCAAGAAGCGCTGGAAAAGGCCGCTGGTCTGGGCTACCCATTGGTGGTGCGTCCTTCCTACGTGCTGGGCGGCCGCGCAATGGAGATCGTGCACGAGCAGCGTGATCTGGAGCGCTACATGCGCGAAGCCGTGAAGGTGTCGAACGACTCGCCCGTGCTGCTGGACCACTTCCTGTCCAACGCCATCGAGTGCGACGTGGACTGCGTGCGTGACAAGACCGGCGCTGTGTACATCGGCGGCGTGATGGAACACATCGAACAAGCTGGCGTGCACTCCGGTGACTCCGCTTGCTCGTTGCCTCCTTACTACCTGAAGGCCGAAACCGTTGCGGAGATCAAGCGCCAGACCGCTGCCATGGCTGCTGGTCTGAATGTGGTGGGCTTGATGAACGTGCAGTTCGCGATCAAGGAGCAAGACGGCCAGGACATCATCTATGTGCTGGAAGTGAACCCCCGCGCTTCGCGTACCGTGCCTTTCGTCTCCAAGGCAACTGGTGTGCAACTGGCCAAGGTGGCTGCGCGCTGCATGGCGGGCCAGACACTGGCCGAGCAGGGCGTGACCAAGGAAGTGACACCGCCTTACTTCAGCGTCAAGGAAGCCGTGTTCCCGTTCGTGAAGTTCCCCGGTGTGGATACCATCCTCGGCCCAGAGATGAAGTCCACCGGCGAAGTCATGGGCGTGGGCAAGACCTTTGGCGAAGCCTTCGTGAAGAGCCAATTGGGCGCCGGCGTGAAGCTGCCTGAAACCGGCAAGGTCTTCCTGTCCGTGAAGAACAACGACAAGGCGCGCGCCGTGGCCGTGGGCAAGGAGTTGGTGGCCATGGGCTACACCCTGTGCGCCACACGCGGTACCGCCGTCGCTTTGCAAGAAGCGGGCTTGGAAGTGCAGGCTGTGAACAAGGTGGCTGAAGGCCGCCCCCACATCGTGGACATGATCAAAAATGGCGAAATCGCCATGGTCATCAACACCGTGGAAGAGCGCCGCAATGCCATCGCAGACTCGCGCCAGATCCGTACCAGCGCTCTGCTGGCGCGCGTGACCACCTTCACCACCATCTTCGGCGCGGAAGCGGCTGTCGAAGGTATGAAGGCCATGCGCAATAACCTCGATGTACATTCCGTGCAAGAGTTGCATGCAATGTTGGCAAGTTAAGCCAAAGCATCGGGTTTTACTGAGGGTGTGCCACGCTAAACACGGCATAATCCTCTCTAAACCTTAGGAACACCGCCGCGCGGCTCACTGCGCGGCGGTTTGCTTTTGGGGCGTCCCAAACAGCCACGTTGTGGTGGCACTCTGGACATGCCCCTGTGGCGCAACTGTGCAACCCTTGCGCGTGTACGCCCAGCCGTATGTGGAGAAACTGACATGGCAACCATCCCAATTACCAAACGTGGCGCAGAAAAGCTCAAGGCTGAACTGCACCAGCTCAAGACCGTCGAGCGTCCCAACATCATCCAGGCGATTGCCGAAGCGCGTGCGCAAGGGGATCTGAGCGAAAACGCCGAGTACGAATCTGCCAAAGACCGTCAAGGTTTTATCGAAGGCCGCATTCAGGAAGTGGAAGGCAAGCTGTCGGCCGCCCAAATCATTGACCCTGCCGAGCTTGATGCCGGTGGTCGTGTGGTGTTTGGCACGACGGTAGAGCTGGAGGACGAAGACACTGGCAATGCCGTGACCTACCAGATCGTGGGTGAGGACGAGGCTGACATCAAACTGGGCCTGATCAATATTTCCAGTCCGATTGCCCGTGCCCTGATCGGCAAGGAAGAGGGCGACACTGCCGTGGTGCAAGCCCCGGGTGGCGAGCGTCGCTACGAAATCGTCGCGGTCAAATACATCTGATACGCAGCGCTTGGGTTGCACGAAAGCGGCATGGCAGCAACACGCACACCGTCCTTCACGTTCAAAGTGGCGCTGGTCTTGGCCAGTTTGTGGCTGCTGACGGTCTGTCTCAGTGCCTTGGCTGTGCCCTTCATCGTCGCCAGCGTGCCGTATTGGCACGAAGTACGCCTGCATTTGCAGCAGCTGGGTTTGGTGCAAACTTGGATTTCTATAGCTGCCTGCGTAGGCCTGTTGGGCATTTCACGTAGAAAACATTCTGAAACCGAGCAACCATGGGCGCAAGGCGCTCTACTTATTTATGTGCTCGGTGGTCTGCTTTCTGCCATTTTGCTCAATTACGGCGTACTGCCGCAGTTCTTGGCTAAAAGCAATAGCACCGGCCCACAACTGCAAGTAGCGGCGCTGATGCTGTTGCACGGCCTGTGTGCCGTGCTTGCGGTGCGCGCGCTGCTCAGGCATCGCAAGGGGTGAGCACCAAGCAGCCCAATCACAAGAAACGCAAAACCGCTGGGCGCAAGCCACAGCGGTTTTTTTACATGCACTCACGTGAGCGTACGGGCTTAACCGGCCATAGGCCCCAGCTTGGCCAGCGCGTCTTTTTCCTTGGCAGTAGATTCCACCGCAAACTGGCGGTAGTTGTTGCTGTTCATGTAGATGGGCAACATTTCAAAACGCTGCAGCATGGCTTGGTAGCTGTCCATCTCCATCGCTTGCTTGAAGGCATCGTGCAGGCGTGCGATCACTTCGGCGGGCATGTCCTTGGGGCCAGCCAAGCCAAAAGGCGAATATTGCGTGGTGGGCAGACCCAGCTCAATCAGCGTCGGGGTGTCGGGCAAGGCAGCCAGGCGTTTTTCAGTCCAGACATTCAGCGCCACCATGCGGCCTTCATTCACATAAGGAATCACGGCGCTGGTGTCTGCACCCACCATCACTTCGCCCGCCATGGTGGCGCGCATCAGCTCTGCCGAGCCCTTGTAGGGCACATGCACTACCTCCAGGCCCAATTGCTGGGCAATGATGGCCGAGGTCACATGTGGTGAGGTGTACGTGCCTGTGTTGCCGATGGTCAGCTTGCCAGGGTTGGCCTTGGCCCAGGCCACCACTTCCGGCCAGTTTTTCAGGCCCGACTGTTTGCTGGCCACCATGCAAAACGCGTAGCCAGTCACGTTGATGATGTAGCTCAAATCTTCCACCGGGTCCCATTTCAAGCCTGTGGTGAAAGGCAGGCGCATCACGCTCATGGGCAACTGGGCAATGGTGTAGCCATCGGCAGGTGTCGATTGCAACTGCGCCGCAGGCAGCGATCCCGACGCACCAGGGCGGTTTTCTACAATGATGGGCTGGCCCAGAATTTTGGAAGCGTTTTCTGCCAGCTGGCGCATGGTCAGGTCTGTGGGTCCTCCGGCAGGGAAGGCCACCACCAGTTTGATGGCGCGTTGCGGAAAGCTTTTGGCCAATGCCACACTCGGCAAGCCGCCCAGGCAAGCACTGGCAGCTGTTGCCAAGCCCATTTGCAAATAGGTTCTACGCGAAATTGTCATTTAATTGTCTCCCTGATTGTGGTTAGGTGACAATTAGTCTAGGCGCAAGCGTTTGATTTACTGTTCTATGAAACCCTTAAGGGAAAACCATTGGTTGCGGTTGTGAAAAACACTCACACGCGCTATGTAGTGGCTTGCAAGCTGCTCCCAGGCCCACCAGCACGCGGCTCCAGTGCTGCACTTTGCAGCGGATAAAGTTTGCATGCGCCGTGTGGGTGGTGCTGGGTGCAATGTCCATAATCAAGGTCGCCATCTGTGCTTGAACTTTGCTCTGCTGAAATGGCTACGCACTTGAGCGGCCGTGGCCAGCGCCACCAGCTTGCCGGATACCCCATAGCTGCCCAGCCAATGGGTTTCAGCTCAGATTGCCCACCATGTTTTTCGCTACCACCCACGCATCAAACTGCTCGGCGGTGAGATGGCCGCTGGCAATTGCCGCTTCGCGCAGGCTGGAGCTTTCCTTGTGCGCTTTCTTGGCGATAAAGGCTGCTTTGTCATAGCCAATGTGCGGGTTCAGCGCGGTCACCAGCATCAGTGATCGGCCCACCAATTCACCGATACGTTCGCGGTTGGGTTCAATGCCCACGGCGCAGTGATCGTTAAAGCTACGCATGCCGTCAGCCAGCAGACGCACGCTTTGCAAGAAGTTGTGCGCCACCATGGGCCTGAAGACATTCAGCTCAAAATTGCCCGAAGCCCCACCAAAGTTGATCGCCACATCATTGCCAAACACCTGGGCGCATAGCATGGTCATGGCTTCGGACTGTGTGGGGTTGACCTTGCCCGGCATGATGGATGAACCGGGTTCATTTTCTGGAATGCTGATTTCGCCCAGCCCACTGCGCGGGCCGCTGGCCAGCCAGCGCACATCGTTGGCCATCTTCATCAAGCTGGCCGCCAGTGTTTTCAATGCGCCGTGGGCATGCACCAGCGCATCGCAGCTGGCCAGCGCTTCAAACTTGTTGGGGGCCGTCACAAACGGGTAGCCCGTGAGATGCGCAATCTCAGCGGCCACGCCTTCGGCATAGCCCTTGGGCGCGTTCAAGCCGGTGCCTACGGCGGTGCCACCCAAGGCCAGTTCATACAAATGCGGCAGGGCAGCGCGCAGGTGCTTTTCACCATGCGCCAGCTGCGCGGCCCAACCGGAGATCTCTTGCCCCAGCGTCAACGGTGTGGCGTCCTGCAGGTGCGTGCGGCCAATTTTGACGATGTCTGCAAACGCCTCGCTCTTGGCCTGCAAAGTGGCGCGCAACTGGCCAATCGCTGGCAGCAGCCGGGTTTCAATGGCCGTAACAGCCGCCACATGCATGGCTGTGGGGAACACATCGTTGCTGGACTGGCTTTTGTTCACATCGTCATTAGGGTGTACCAAGCGTGCCTCGCCTCGCGCACCGCCGAGGATTTCGCTGGCGCGGTTGGCCAGCACCTCGTTCACATTCATATTGGTCTGCGTACCCGAGCCGGTTTGCCACACCACCAGCGGAAACTCCTCGGGGTGCAGGCCTTGCAACACTTCATCGGCTGCGGTGTTGATGGCACCGGCCTTGACCTTGTCCAGCAAGCCCAAGGCGCAGTTCACGGTGGCACAGGCCTTTTTGACCTGCGCCAGCGCAAAGATGATTTCACGTGGCTGTTGCTCGCCGCTGATGTCAAAGTTCTGCAGCGAGCGCTGCGTTTGTGCGCCCCAGAGTTTGTCGGCAGGCACAGCGATGGGGCCAAAAGTGTCCTTTTCAATACGGGGCGCAGTCATGGTGCAAAGCTCCTGGCAGGTGTTGCGGCATGGGTTGCTGAAACCGGGTTCTGGCTGCCTTTTCTTGCCGCTGAAGGGGTGAAGAAAAGGACATGGTAGCGCAGTAGTTGAGAGTTATTCTCAATCATGCTCATTGACGGGCTGCTATTGCCCGGTCCTATATAAGAGTTGTAGGTTTTTGCCTCGCGTTCAACAGCTGAAGCGCCGATAATTGACAGGTTTTTTTCCGCGCGCACTGTGCGCCATAACAACCGAGAAGCTTCACGATGACCACCTCCATCCGACAGCAGGACCTGATCGACTCGATCGCAGGTGCCCTCCAGTACATCAGCTACTACCACACACCGGATTTCATCCAGCACCTGGCGCGCGCGTACGAACGTGAGCAAAGCCCTGCTGCCAAGGATGCGATGGCGCAAATCCTGACCAACTCCAAGATGGCCGCCACCGGCCAGCGACCCATCTGCCAGGACACCGGCATCGTCAACGTGTTCCTGAAAGTGGGCATGGATGTGAAGTGGGACGGCTTCACCATGGGGCTGGAAGACGCCATCAACGAAGGCGTGCGCCGCGCCTACAACCACCCTGACAACACCTTGCGTGCCTCCGTGGTGGCAGACCC
>JAEYRT010000306.1 GCA_023435325.1 Pseudomonadota bacterium
GCTTGGCAGCGCCAAAAGCGTGCTGTGCAAAATAGAAAAGTTAGAGGCCGCGCACGGGATAAAAGCCTGCATACCGATGTAGTGCATGCTCCAGATACCGCCACCGAGCAGCACACTGCCTGTGGCCGACAATGTGCGCTGCAAGCTACCCGGCAGTGCAATTCTGGCCTGGCGCGCGTGCAGCAATGCACCGCCAACATGACAGTGGCCAGTGCAACCACCACAGAGACCGTGACCAAGCACGGACCCATCCATGCCCATTGCATGGGGATGTAGACAGTGTCATTCGACATAAAACGTCCACATAGGGGATGCAGTGAGCTAGTGTTGCAGGCAATATTGCCTGAGATGTTTTTAGAAGCAGGATGAAACCTACAGTCTTGCCAAAATTTGACAAACTGTGCCCCGCGCGCAGCGCTCCAAAGTCACATACATAGCGACAGCACATGGCAAAGATAGCAACTATTAAATTCTGAATTTAATTGATATTGACTATCATTCATTCACCTTCTCGAAATGAATGTCATGGCCTCTTTGCAATTACTGGTTCGCAAAAACGAAACCGCACTGATCAAAACGTCTTGCTATTACGTGATCCACATCCTGGTGGCGGCGTGCGTGACGTTTGCGGTCACGGGTGACTGGATGGCGGCGCTCACGTTGAGTCTGCTCGAACCCAGCATTCAGGCCGTGGCGTATTTCCTGCACGAAAAGGCATGGGCGCGCGTGCGCCAGTTGCGTTATCGCACTTTGGCGAAAACCATGACGTATTACGTCATGCATCTGGTGGTGGCCGCGAGTGTGGCCTATGCAGTGACGGGCGACTTGGTGGCCGCGCTGACCTTGAGCCTGCTGGAACCCACGATGCAGATGCTGACGTTTTATCTGCATGAAAGATTCTGGGAGCGCAAAGCCCGGCGCTGCAGACATGCCAGCGGCATGGGCGGCACGGCGACCATGAACGCCACTCCCTCGTCTGCAGGCCAACTCAAGCTGCAAGCCTCTTGATCCACACGGTGCATTGCCACCCAAGGAACTGTCATGCCATCTTCTCAGCACGTTACGCCTTTTGCCTCCTGGCTGCTGCAGCGATTGGCAGCCATGGCGCAATGCCATGGCTGAAAACATAGCTGCAAACGCTTGCTAGACAAGCTTTTCAAATACAAAACACATTGAAATCATTGCTACATCAGCGTTGATAGCTCATAAAAAAATCCCCCAGCCACACGGCATGGGGGATGGCTGCAGCGGCGGGCAGGCCTTGCCCGCAAGGCCCACCGCTCAGTCGAGCGTGATGTTCGCCGTCTTGACCACGTCACGCCACTTGGTGACTTCGGCGTTCAGGAAATCCGCCGACTTCTTGGGGTCCCAGCCATAAGGCAGCACCCCCACCGAGTCCAGCTTGTCCTTCACATCCTGCTGGGGCAGGATCTTGGCGATCTCTGCTTGCAGCTTCTCGATGATGGGCTTGGGTGTACCCGCAGGCACGGCTGCCATGAACCATGCATCGGCAGTAAAGCCCTTCAGGCCCGCCTCATCCATGGTGGGCACATCGGGCATGGCGGGCAGACGGCTGTCGTGGGCCACGGCCAGGGCGCGCAGATTGCCAGCCTTCAGCTGCGAATTGATGGTCACTGCCGTCAGAAAACCGAAGTCGGTTTCGTTCGACACCAGCGACACCACGGAAGGCGCACTGCCCTTGTAAGGCACGTGGGTCACCTTCACACCGGCCTGGATGGCGTACAGCTCACCGCCCATGTGGTTGGGGCCACCTGTACCCGATGAGGGGTAGTTCAACTTCGAAGGCTGGGCCTTGGCCGCGGCAGTCAAATCCGCCAGCGATTGAAGCGGGCTGTTGTGGCCCACCGTCAGCACCAAGGGACTGCGGCCCACCAGGCTCACCACCTCCAGATCCTTCAGCGGGTTGTAAGGCAGCTTGGGATAGAGGCTGGGCGAAATCGCCAGACCGCCCACGTCGCCGAGCACCACGGTGTAGCCATCAGGAGCTGCCTTGGCGGTGCGGTCCACGCCAATCGTGCCATTGGCACCGGGCTTGTTTTCCACCACCACGGTGGCGTTCAGGTTCTCGCCCAGCTTCTGGGCCAGCAGACGGCCCAGGATGTCCGTGGAGCCGCCGGCGGAATAAGGAATCACCAGGGTAATGGGCTTGCTCGGATACGCATCCGCAGCATGGGCCGTGCCCAGCAGGGAAGCGGCTGCCAGACTTGCGGCACCCCAGACAGACGCAGAAACGAAGGAACGGCGATTCATTAGATTTCCTAATCAGTGGTTAGCAATATTGATTCGGAAAGCATAGCTGCAAATTCGCGCCATGCCTGGCGTCAGGCTGTCTGTTTGCTGAATTTCCAGAAAATGTGAGCGCAAAGGGGCATGCCGATTGGGCATGTCTGGGTTACAGGTGTTTGACCGTTCACCCTCCAAGCGAATGCCGCACTTTTTATAGCAAACACCTACAATGGTCCGTGAAAAATCTGTGATTGCACACGCACTTAGAAGCACCAAATCAGTGCAATCGCACTTGCTAATTTTTTGCGTCCTGGGAGACGAGACGACATGCCCGAGAACACCACCCCTGCCTTGCCTGACAAACGCGCCCTGCTGCGCCAGTCCGCTCTGGAGTACCACGAGTTTCCCAAGCCCGGCAAGGTGGCCATTGCTGCCACCAAGCCCATGGCCAACCAGCACGACCTGGCCCTGGCCTACTCGCCCGGCGTGGCGGCCCCTTGCGAGGAAATCGTCAAGGACCCCACCGCAGCGTTCAAATACACCAGCCGCGGCAATCTGGTGGCGGTGATCTCGAACGGTACCGCCGTGCTGGGCCTGGGCGACATTGGCGCGCTGGCTTCCAAGCCTGTCATGGAGGGCAAGGGCGTACTGTTCAAGAAATTCGCTGGCGTCGATGTGTTCGACATCGAAATCGACGAAAAAGACCCGCAAAAGCTGGTCGATGTGATCGCCGCTCTGGAGCCGACCTTCGGCGCCATCAATCTCGAAGACATCAAGGCACCCGAGTGCTTCTTTGTCGAGCGCGAGCTGCGCAAGCGCATGAACATTCCGGTCTTTCACGACGACCAGCATGGCACGGCCATCACCGTAGCGGCAGCCATGGTCAATGCACTGAAGGTTGCGGGCAAGAAGATCGAAGAGATCAAGCTGGTGGCTTCGGGCGCGGGTGCTGCTGCCCTGGCCTGCCTGAACCTGCTGCTGGAAATCGGCCTGAAGCGCGAAAACGTCTTCGTGACGGACATCGCCGGCGTGGTCTACGAAGGCCGTACCGAGCTGATGGACGAGGACAAGGCCAAGTTCGCACAAAAGACCGATCTGCGCACACTGGGCCAGGTGATCGAAGGCGCCGACGCGTTTCTGGGCCTGTCGGCAGGCAATGTGCTGAAAAAGGACATGGTCGCCAAGATGGCCGCCAAGCCCATCATCTTTGCTTTGGCCAACCCCAATCCGGAAATCATGCCGGAGGACGTGAAAGCCGTGCGTGACGACGCCATCATCGCCACCGGCCGCACGGACTACCCCAACCAGGTCAACAACGTTCTGTGCTTCCCCTACATCTTCCGTGGGGCCCTGGATTGCGGCGCGACCACCATCACCACCGAGATGGAAATTGCTGCCGTGCATGCGATTGCGGCACTGGCAGAAGCCGAGCAGTCCGAAGAAGTGGCGGCCGCTTATGTCGGCCAACCCCTGAGCTTCGGTCCGGAATACCTGATTCCCAAACCGTTTGACCCACGCCTGATGCTCATCGTGGCACCGGCAGTGGCGGAAGCGGCGGCCCAGTGCGGCGTGGCCTTGCGCCCCATCCAGGACATGGATGCCTACCGCGAGCACCTGAAGACTTTCGTCTATGCCTCCGGCACGGTGATGAAGCCCATCTTCATGGCCGCCAAAAAGGCCACCAAGAAGCGCGTGGCCTACTCCGAAGGCGAGGAAGAGCGCGTGTTGCGTGCAGCACAGATCGTGGTGGACGAGCGCATTGCCCGCCCGACACTGATTGGCCGCCCTGCCATCATTGCCCAGCGCATCGAGAAGTTTGGTTTGCGCCTGGAACAGGGCCGCGACTATGACGTGGTCAACGTGGAAGACGATCCCCGCTACCGCGACTTCTGGCAGACCTACCACCGCATGACCGAGCGTAAGGGCATCACCGCCCCGATCGCCAAGATCGAAATGCGCCGCCGCCTGACGCTGATCGGCTCCATGCTGCTGCACAAGGGCGAGGTCGACGGGCTCATCTGCGGCACTTGGCATAACACCCAGCTGCACCTGAACTACATTGACCAGGTGATCGGCAAGAAAGCGGGAGCCACCACCTACGCCTGCATGAACGGCCTGATGCTGCCCGACCGCCAGGTGTTCCTGGTGGATACGCATGTGAACTACGATCCGACAGCCGATGAACTGGCCGAGATCACCATGATGGCGGCCGAAGAAATGATGCGTTTTGGCCTCAAGCCCAAGGCGGCGCTGCTGAGCCACTCCAACTTTGGTTCCAGCAACCAGCCCAGCGCCGTCAAGATGCGCCAGACCCTGGAGCTGCTGCGCCTGCGTGCACCCTGGCTGGAGGTGGATGGCGAGATGCACGGCGACGTGGCGCTGGACGCAGCCTCGCGCGGCAAACTGATGCCCAACAGCACCCTCAGCGGTGAAGCCAATTTGCTGGTGCTGCCCAATATCGACGCCGCCAACATCTCCTACAACCTGCTCAAGGAAGCGGCGGGCGGTGGCATTGCGATTGGTCCCGTGCTGCTCGGTGCCAGCCAGCCCGTGCATGTGCTGACGCCCAGCACAACCGTACGTCGGATTGTGAACATGACGGCGCTCACTGTGGCAGATGCCAACGTCGCACGCTGAACCAACCGTTCATGCCGTGAAAAGGGCTGACCACTGACGCTGGTCAGCCCTTTTTTCTTGCAATTTGCAGGGGGCTGCGTCACACTTGCAGGTCGAATTTCTGGAGTGAGCCAGAGATCCTGAAAGGTGCTGCGTCATGCTGAATACGGTCGTTGACCATGTGTTGCGAACCGTTGGGGAATTTGCTGTTGCCGCGATGTTGGTCGTGGCTCCGTCTGCCGTTCAGGCGCGTGGGACTTTGCCACAAGAGCAGCCCACCACCGTGGCTCTGGCAGAGCTGCCCTCCCAGGCACGCACCACCTATCGCCTGATCCTCAAGGGAGGGCCTTTTCCCTACGACAAGGACGGCACAGTGTTCGGCAACCGTGAGCGTTTGCTGCCCGCGAAAAAACGTGGGTATTACCGCGAATACACGGTCAAGACGCCCTGGGCCAGAGATCGTGGGGCAAGGCGGATCGTGTGTGGTGGCCATCCACCGACACAGCCAGACATTTGTTACTACACCAGCGACCACTACAACAGTTTTCGGAAGATCATGCCATGAGCGCACTTGACCTGGATTGGAGCCGTAGCCAGACCACGTTGGGGAACTTGTGGGCCGGCACGCTATCCATTCCTGCTTCTGCCCCGGTTTCGAGCGGGCAGTTCCGAGCCATAGAAAGACCTACGGAGATGGACACTTCGTCTTGTCCCGAACCCCAGAACCTTCTGCGCCATGTGCGCAGCAACATCGTGCAGTCGATCCGTGCATTTCGCATTCAGGATCTGCAACAGGCAGCCCAGGCCACAGGCCAGCATTTCCTGTATGCCAATCTGGCACATGCACAAACCAAGCAAGACGCCCTGGATCTGATTGCCGTGCAGTTCCACTTTCCTGCACACTTTGGCAAGAACTTCGATGCGCTGTATGACTGCCTCACCGATCCGCTGCACAAGGCCGGACCCCAGCCGGGTTTCGTGGTGGTTCTGGATCAGTTGCCCATCGCACACAAGTTTGACAAGGAAGTGCGCGAGCAATTTCTGGATTGCTTTCGCGACGCAGCCGACTATTGGGCCGAGCGCAAGATCCCTTTCCGCTGCTTTTACTCTTTCCTGTAAACGCACCGCGGCAGGGTCTGGCCCAACAAAAAGCGCCTTGAAATCAAGGCGCTTTTTTACAACCCCAGAAGGCTCCAGGGCTTATACAGTCAAGCCCGGCAGCTATGCTTTTGGCGAAAGCTGGGCTGCCAGCGCTTCGTACTCGGCCACAGGCACTTCTTCGGCGCGGCGTTGCAGGTCAAACGTACCTGCAAACCCCTTTTCTTCCAGCCACTTGCCCAATGTATTGCGCAAAATTTTGCGGCGCTGACTGAACGCCACCTGTACCAGCTCTTCCAGTAACTTGGGGTCGAGCTGCGCAGGCTTGGCACGCGGCACCATGCGCACCACGGCGCTGTTGACCTTCGGTGGCGGGTCAAAGCTCTCGGGTGGCACGAACAGTACGTTCTCCATGGCATAGCGCCACTGCAGCATGACCGAAAGGCGCCCGTAGTCGGAGTTGCCGGCATCGGCCACCATGCGGTCGATCACCTCTTTTTGCAGCATGAAGTGCTGGTCTTCGATCACATCCACATGTTCCAGCAGGTGAAACAAGATGGGCGAGGAGATGTTGTAGGGCAGATTGCCAGCGACGCGCAGCTTGGGCACGCCCATTTCCTGCGCCAGCGCGGTGAAGTCCACCTTGAGCACATCCGATTCAATGACCTTGAGCTGGGGCTTGGTACGCAAGCGCGCAGCCAAGTCACGGTCCAGCTCGATCACGGTAATCTGGCCCGTACGCTCGACCAAAGGTTGTGTCAGCGCCATCAGGCCGGGGCCAATTTCCACCAAAGGTTGGCCGGGACGTGGGTCGATGGCTTTGACGATGGAGTCAATGATGCCGTGATCGGTCAGAAAGTTCTGACCGAAACGTTTGCGAGGAATATGTTTCACGCGAGAGAAATTTATTGCGGCGGGTCGCGGTATTCCACATAGGCCTGTCCGCGCAGCTCTTGCAGCCAGGTGGCATAGGCCTTTTCCAGCTTTTCTTCGCGGACCACGTCACGCAGCATTTCGCGCTGCTCGCGTGGTGTCAATGTGGCTTGGCGGCGATCCACCAGTTGAATCAGGTGCACACCAAAACGTGAAACCACGGGGAGGCTGACCTCTCCGGGCTGCAGGGCATTGAGGGCCTGCTCGAACTCAGGCACGTAACGACCGGGGCCTGCCCAGCCCAGGTCACCACCCATCGGGGCGCTGCCGTCTTCCGAGTACTGGCGCGCCACGGCTTCAAAGCTGGCGCCACCTTCAATGCGCTGGCGCAGCTCCAGCAATCGCTGGGCAGCTTCACGCTCCCCCAATTGTGGCGAAGTACGCAGCAAGATGTGGCGTGCATGGTTTTGCGTGACCACGGCCGGCACACCGCTGGCGCTCTTGTCGATCACCTTCAGGATGTGAAAACCTGCGGCAGAACGCACCGGCCCTACGAGCCCACCGACAGGCGCACCGGCCACAGCTTCGACGAACAGTTCGGGATAACGGTCGGCAGGGCGCATGCCCAATACGGCCTGGCCACCATCGGAAAAACGCTGTGCCACGGCAGCGAAGTCGGACTCGGTGCGCGCAGCCTCCAAGGCCTGCTGGGCACGCGCCTGCAGCTCGGCCACCTGGGCCTGTGTGGCCTGCTCGGGCACGGCAATCAGAATGTGGCCGAGGTTCAGGGTTGCCGATGCCATATCGGACTGTCCGCTTTGGCGGCGCTGTTCGGCCATGTACTGGTCGATGTCGTATTCGGTCACCTTGACACGCCCGTCCACCTCACGGTTTTGCAAACGCTGCATCAGCATCTGGTTGCGGATTTCTTCGCGCAGCTGGCGCTCATCCACACCCTGTCTGGCCATTTCCCGGCGCATGCCAGCCTGATCCAGGCCGTTTTGGCGCGCCATGTTTTCCAGGGCCTGCTCGACGGCGTAATCATCCACCTTGATGCCGCTCTCCAGCGCCATCTGGATCTGCGCTTTCTCCACGATCAGGCGCTCCAGCACTTCGCGCGACATTTCTTGCGCGGAAGGCAGCTGCTGCACCCCTTGCTCACGCATGTTTTGCAGCACGCGCTGAATGCGCGCACGCACCTCGTTGTTGGTGACCGGCTCCGAGTTGACGATGGCCACAATGTAGTCGGCCGAGCGCACGGCCGGTGCGGCTTGTGCAGAAGGCTGTGCCGATTGCGTCAGTGCCCGGGAAAGCTCGTCGCTGCTGCCTGCGCGTACACCTTGTGCATGCACCGACCAGGAAGAAAGAACTGCTGCGCAGACAAGCCCGAGGGCGAAATGGCGAGGCATAGAGATCAGGTGACGCATGGAGAAAGCTTAGTCGTAATTGCTAAAACGGCTGGGTACAGAGCCAGTGCCATCGCGCAGGGGGCGATAACCTGGGACGAACTCTTGCAGGCTGCGCATCGGGTCTGCGCCCAGGCTCAGGCGCGAGAAACCCACGAACTCGAGCTGGAACAGCAAACGGGTGTTGGCGTCGCGGCGGCTATTTTGTACCCGCTCCACGACAACGCGCCCAATCCAGCAGCAGCTGTCATATTCGAAACCAACAATGGCGTCGACCAGTTTGCGGTCGTACATGCTGTAATTGAGCCGCCCGACGCTGTACCAGCGCCCGCCGCCAGTGAGTTCCCCAAAGGCATTGCTTCGCCCCTGGTTCAGCGGCCATTGCCAGCCAAAGTCCACCTGCTCGCTGCCCTGGTTGGCAATTTGCAGGCTGTTTGCACGCTGATAGCGATAAGCCGCGCTCAGCGTCTTGTAAGGCCCTGGCGTGTAACGGCCGCTGATGGAGGCACGGGTGGTGCGGCCCACGTCGCGGTTGTACTGCACTGTACTGTCGAAGCTCCAGCGCTGGTTCAGACTCACGCCAGCGCCCACCAGGACGTCCGACCAGCCTTTCTCACCCAGGGTGTCATACCCCAGACCCACACGCTGGTCCTCGAAGCGCAAACGCTGCGCCACCCCGAAACGGGCCACCTCGGCGCCGTTATCCGCCCGCAGATAGCGCGTGGTCAGGCCCAAGGTCACCATGTTGTTGTCTGCAATGCGGTCCCGCCCCGTGTAACTGTTTTCGCTGTAGATGGAGCCGAAGTTGAAATCCGCCAGTGCCGTGTCATACAGCGGCAACATGCTTTGATCGCGATAGGGCGTGTAGGTATAGAAAGCGCGTGGCTCCAGGGTCTGGACGTAATTGCTGCCGCGCCAAGCCGTTTCGCGCTCAAACACCAGGCCAGTGTCCAGACTCACGGTCGGGATCGTGCGCGAGACGCTTTGAGGCCGCAGCGCGGAGGCGTCATTGAACTGGTAGTGGCTGGTCTGCAACTGCAGCTTGGGGGTGATAAAGCCTCCGGGCAGCAGATAGGGACGGCTGATCTGTGCCAGCGCATAGCTGCGCTGACCGTTGTCTGGATGGTTCAGACCATTCCAGGTGTCGGCTTCGAAGCGCGTGGTTTCCGCCGTGAGGTTCACATCCCAGCCTTGGGAAGCCCAGTGCGTCGTGTCGTAGCTCCAGCGCAACTGCGGCAGGCGATTGAAAGGGGGTGCAATCGGCGCATCCAGATCCTGCAGCACCTGCCACTTCTGCGCGTACAGAGAAACCAGGTGCCGCCCCGCACTCCAGGTCGCCATGCCATCGCTGCTGAGCAGGCGCTTGTCGCTGTTTGCAAAGCTCATGCTGGCGCGTGAGCCGGGCATCTGGCTGAAGTCGCGCCAGTAGTCGTCATCGCTGACGCGATTGAGGTTCCAGCGCAGGCCGATTCCACCCACGGGCGATTGCAGCGAGGTGCTGTGGCTCCAGCTGTAGCCCCAGCGATCACGGTCGCGCAGCTTGTCATCGGGCATGTATTCCAGATCCAGCACCCCTTCGTAGGTGGGCTCCAGATAGCGGAATTCCGTGCCGATGCTCACGCCCCGCTTGGACATGATGGTGGGCGTGATGGTGGCATCGCGATTGGGCGCGATGTTCCAGTAATAGGGCTGGCTGTATTCCAGACCGCTTTCGCTGTCGATGCCAATCGTGGGCGGCAGCAAGCCGGACTTGCGCTTGTCGGACAGCGGGAAACTGATGGCCGGCACCGGCAGGATAGGTACGCCCTTGAATTCCAGCCTGCCGCCATGGGCCACCCCCACGTCCTCCGCACGGTCGAGCTCGATGCGCTCCGCGCGGATCATCCAGTCCGGCTCCCAGCTGGCTTCATCGTCGCGCAGGCAGGTGGTGTAAGTGGCCTGATAGACCACGGTGTTGTCACGGTCCACGAATTGCACGCGGTCTGCGTCGCCATGGCCCTGCGTTTCCAGGAATTGGTAGGTGGCCTGGGTGAAGTCGCCCTGAAACGCATCAACTTGCAGCTGCAACCGGGTGCCCTCATACACATTGCCGGCGCTGTTGATGTGCACATTGCCTTCGGCCGTGACCGTGTCGTCCGCAACGGTGTATTCGACCCGGTCGGCACGGATGACGGTATCCCCGCGGCGCAGCTCGGCGCCACCTTCCAGCACGGCATTGATGTCGGCCTGACCGGAAATCTGTTCTGCCCTGATATAGGACGGCAGCTGCTCACGCAATTCGGGCGCGATGACCTCCTGCAACTGCAGGCTGGGTTTGAGCTGCGGTGCGGGCAGCGCCGTTTCCCAAGCGCTTTGAGCCTGTGCATTCCACGCAGCAATCGCGGCCCATGCCATGGCCAGTGACGCAGCCAGAGGGCGTCGGCGGAGTGTGGAAAGGTGCAAAGGCATAGAAAAAGCGTGTGGGCTCACTGGCGCATCGAATGGAAACAGGGAAAGAAGGTGAACGCAGAAGGACTCCACGCCGTTTGTAGAATCGGATTATCCATGAGTGATCCTATGCTCCCCACATCTCCTGTTGTTTGGGCCGACGCCCGTCGCCAATCTTTGTTCGAACCATGGCTGGCCGGCTTGACCCAGCTCCACGCGCTGCGCCCGGACAGTCTACGTGCTGCTTCAGCAGATGCAAGCTTCCGTCGCTATCTGCGTGTGGACACGCAAGACGGCCGCAGCCTGATCATCATGGATGCGCCGCCCGACAAGGAGAACTGCCAGCCTTTTGTGCAGGTTCAGGCGCTGATGGCGCAGGCGGGTCTGCCGGTGCCGGACATCCTGGCATGGCATGAAGCCAACGGCTTCATGCTGCTCACCGACATGGGCAGCCGCACGTTGATTGAAATCCTGAACCCTGAAAAACCGCGCGATGCCGAGCCCTGGTACCGCGAAGCCACGGAGTTGCTGCTGCGGTGGCAGCAAGCATCGCAGCCCGGTATGCTCCCCGTCTATGACGAAGCCTTGCTGCGCCGCGAATTGCAGCTGTTTCCCGACTGGTACATCGGCAAGCACCGCCAGTTCACGCTGGATGACCCGCAGCAGGCAGTGCTGAGCAAGACGTTTGACACCATCGTGGCCGAGAACCTGCGTGCCCCCAGTGTCTATGTGCATCGCGACTTCATGGCACGCAATCTGATGCTGCCTGCCCATGAAGGTGCGGGACTTTCCATTCTGGACTTCCAGGATGCCGTCTACGGC
>JAEYRT010000014.1 GCA_023435325.1 Pseudomonadota bacterium
ACCATGTTGGGGATGGGGCGTACCGTCAGGCCTTTTTTCTGCGCCTCGGCCAGATCGACCATGAAGATGGACATGCCCTCCGACTTCTTGGTCACCTCAGCCAGCGGTGTGGTGCGAGCCAACAAAATCATGAAATCGCTGTGCTGGATACGGCTGATCCAGACTTTCTGGCCATTGACCACATAGCGGTCGCCCTTTTTGACGGCGCTGGTCTTGATCTTCGTGGTATCGGTGCCCGGGGTGGGTTCGGTCACGCCCATGGACTGCAGGCGCCATTCGCCGCTGGCAATCTTGGGCAGGTATTTCTGCTTTTGCGCTTCGGAGCCGTGGCGCAGCAATGTGCCCATGTTGTACATCTGGCCGTGGCAGGCACCAGAGTTGCCGCCGCAACGGTTGATCTCTTCCATGATGACCGAGGCTTCGGTCAGCCCCAGGCCGGAACCACCGTATTCCTGGGGAATCAATGCCGCCAGCCAGCCTGCTTTGGTCAGCGCGTTGACAAAGGCTTCGGGATAAGCGCGCTGCTCATCGACCTTGCGGAAGTACTCGTCGGGAAATTCCTTGCACAGGTCACGGATGGCATCGCGGATTTCGTGGAAATTATTGCTTTGGGTCTGTTCGATCATCTGAGGGTCCTTTGGCTGTCTCGGCTGGCTTGCGCTGTGCGGACAGGTCCGATAGTGATATTGACGAAAAGGGAATCAGTGCGTCCCGGCAAAAGGCCGCCCGTGTTTCAGGCCAGCTCCACCGTCGCCTGGATGGTCAGCCAACCTTCATGGTCCTCCCCCCACAGCGCAATGGTTTTGCCATCTTCAGAAGGCTTTCCATGCACGCTGAAGGTGTGCGTGTCCAGGGTCGGACGCACGGCCTTGAAGGCAAAGCTCGCCACCTTGGCTTCCGGCAGATGGCGGCGCAGCAGGTCCATCAGCAACGTGGCCAGCAGCGGCCCGTGCACCACCAGCCCGCTGTAGCCTTCCTCGCGGGTGGCGTAGTCACGGTCATAGTGGATGCGGTGGCCGTTGAAAGTCAGGGCCGAATAGCGAAACAGCAACACGGGGTCCGGCGTGATGGAGCGTGACCAGGCGGCCTGTCCGGCCAGCGGTGGCTTTTGCGGGGCAGGCGCGGGAGTGCCCGGTGCTGCAGCAGCGCGGTACACAATGTCCTGCTCTTCCACCAGTGCCTCACCTTGCGCATTGGCGTAACGGTGCTCCAGCTGCACGAACAGCAGCTCGCCCGAGCGTCCCGCCTTGTGCTTGACCGACTGGATGGTGCTGGTGCGTTGCACTTCCTGCCCCACCTGCAAGGGATTGCTGGCATTCCAGCGCAGCCGGCTTCCCGCCCACATGCGCCGAGGCAGGGGAACGGGCGGCAGAAAGCCCCCGCGCCGGGGATGCCCGTCCTCACCGATCTGGCTGTGTGGCGCAAAAGGCAGGAAATACAGCCAATGCCACAGTGCGGGCAAGGGCGTGCCGGTTGAGGGGGCTGGGTCCGCACGATCCAGGGTGGCCGCCAGCGCAGCCACGGGCGATGCCGTCAGCCAATCCGTGTGCGACTCACTGTTTCCCTGCCAGGTCTGGAGATGTGCCTGCAAGGCAGCATCGATGATTGCATGTGGCGTATCTGTCATGGGTCCTGATGGTCAGGGCGCGCCCACAATCAAGCAAGCTGCGTTTTTGAAAGCGTGCCTTTAGCCATTCTTAAGTGCCTGCGACTTCCGAGACAACCGCCCCGGTGCTTTCAGAGTGCTGAAGTCCGTCCTTGCCATTGGCAAATGGCGCTGCAGCGCATTTGTCGGCATGCTCAGCCTTGAACTTTCTCTACAACACAAGGATGACAAGCCATGGCGCAACAAATGATGGAAGACAAGGTAGTAGTGGTGACAGGTGCAGGTGGTGGCATCGGTCGCGACATCGCACTGGCAATGGCCGCTGCAGGCGCCAAGGTGGTGGTCAACGACATTGGTACCTCCACCACCGGTGAAGGTACGGACACCGGCCCTGCACAAAAGGTCGTGGAAGAGATCAAGGCAGCAGGTGGTCAGGCCGTGGCCAATACAGACAGCGTCTCGGAAGCCGCAAGTGCAGGCCGCATCATCCAGTGCGCCGTGGACACCTTTGGCCGCATCGACGGCGTGGTGAACAACGCCGGGATCTTGCGTGACCGCTTCTTCCACAAGATGAGCCTGGAAGAGTGGGACGCCGTGATCAAAGTGCACCTGTATGGCAGCTACTACATGAGCCGCGCAGCCGCCAACCACTTCAAGGAACAGGAAAGCGGTGCCCTGGTGCACATGACATCGACCTCCGGTCTGATCGGCAATCTGGGTCAGGCCAACTATTCCGCAGCCAAGCTGGGCCTGACCGCACTGTCCAAGAGCATTGCGCTGGACATGGCCAAGTTCAACGTACGCTCCAACTGCATTGCGCCCTTTGCCTGGAGCCGCATGATCGGCTCCATCCCCACCGATACGCCCGAGCAGCAGGCGCGTGTGGCAAAGATCCAGCAAATGACGCCCAACAAGATCGCGCCCCTGGCCGTGTACCTGCTGTCAGATGCGGCCAAGGACGTGAATGCACAGGTGTTCGCCGTGCGCAACAACGAGATCTTCCTGATGAGCCAGCCCCGCCCCGTGCGCTCGGTACATCGCAGCGAAGGCTGGACGCCCGAATTCATCGCCGAGCACGGCATGCCGGCGCTCAAGGCCTCCTTCGTGCCCATGGACCGCTCGGCCGACGTGTTCAGCTGGGACCCCATCTGAGCGAGCGAGGCGGCGCACATGGCGATCGACTATCACAAGCTCAAAGCGCGTGCCTTTGCCCCGGTACGCCAGCAATATACGGCGCGCGACACCATGCTGTATGCGCTCAGCCTCGGGCTGGGCAATGACCCGCTGGACACCACTGCCCTGCCCTATGTCTACGAAGGCAAGGATGGCAACGGCTTGGTGACGCTGCCTTCGCAGGCAGTGGTTCTGGGCTATCCCGGTTTCTGGGCCCGTGAACCCGACACGGGGATCGACTGGGTCAAGGTGCTCCATGGTGAACAGCGCATGCGCCTGCACCAGCCGCTGCCCCCCGCAGCGGATGTGGTGGGCTACAACCAGGTGACACATCTGACAGACAAAGGGGACGGCAAGGGCGCCATCATGGTGACCGATCGACGCCTGGAG
>JAEYRT010000062.1 GCA_023435325.1 Pseudomonadota bacterium
GGCAGCCCCAAGGACGGGTGCTGGTCTACCCCTCGCCCGAAGCTGCTGCGCCGCCTCTTCATCCCGGGCATGCCAAAGCAACCGGCCCGGCAACGTCTTCCCAGGGCAATGCCATGGAAAATTTCGACGTACGCAGCTACCAGCGCGGGGACCCCATGCACAACGTGGCGTGGAAAAAAACCGCCTCCGCCCTGGCCACAGGCAGCGGAAATCTGGTCGTGCGCGAAGAGAAGGCGCGCCATCACACTCCCAGCCTGTGGCTACAAGCCCATGACACGGGCCTGATCGATACCGAGGCGCAAATCATGCGTCTGACTGCCTGGGTATTGCAGACACATGCACAGCAATGCTCATGGGGCCTGCAGTTGCCCAGCGGAAAGCGGATTGCGCCAGCTACGGGAACAGCGCATCTACACACCTGTCTGGCTGCGCTGGCAGTGGATGGCACATCTTTGCCGCTTGACTCATCCAAGCCGCTCACAGGGCTTGATGGATAAGCGCTTGCAGGCACCCCACATGTCCAGTCCGCCGCCTCCCACCTTGCCACGCGAAACCCGGGACACCTTGTTCATCCTGGGTGTGGTGGCGCTGGTCCTGCTTCCGCAAGTCACGTATCTGCCGCTGTGGGCCAGCGCACTGACATTGAGTCTGCTGGGCTGGCGCTTCTGGCTGGCACACCGCAACAAGAGCCTGCCCGGCAAATGGCCACGGACCGCCTTGCTGGCGCTGGCCGTCGGCAGCACGCTCATGGAATACCGCTCCATCGTCGGCCTCGAGGCCGGTGTGGCGTTGCTCGTGCTATTGCTGGCACTCAAGACCCTGGAGATGCGCGCACGGCGGGATGCCATGGTGATTTTCTTCCTGTGTTTTTTCACGCTGCTCACCCTGTTTTTGCGTTCGCAATCCTTGTCGATGGCAATGGTCATATTGCTGGCGCTCTGGGGCTTGCTGGCAGCCTTGGTCAATGCCCACATGCCTGCAGGCTACCCCAGCCTTCGGCAACTGCTGCGCACCTCTGGACTGCTCATCGTGCTGGGCACCCCTGTCATGGTGCTGCTGTTCCTGGGTTTTCCGCGTTGGCTGCCGTTTTGGGGGCTTCCCAGCCAGGAACTTCAGGGCCGCACAGGCCTGTCCAGCGAAATCGCCGTGGGCCAGGTGGCCGAGCTCGCCCACCAGCGCAGCGTGGCCATGCGGGTACGCTTTGACGCCGCCGATGGCAGCACGCCGCCCCAGCGCTTGCTGTACTTCCGCGGACCGGTGCTGAGCGAATTTGATGGCCGCCACTGGAAAGCACAAAAGACAAATGCCCCTGGGCGTTTTCTGTCAGGCAATGCCCAGCCTGCCACAGGCTCGGCCCAACCTGTCGGCTATGAAGTGTTTCTGGAGCCCCACCAGCAACGCTGGCTACTCACACTGGAAGCCACGCTAACGCCGCCCGAAACGGCAGCACACCAACTGCAACCCAGCGCAGATCTGCAGTGGCTGGTGGCCCGCCCCGTTCAGGAAAAGCTGCGCTACAGGGCACAAGCCCATTTGCATTACATCTATGGCCAGTCACTGAATGAGCAGCAGCGCAGCACCCACTTGCTTTTGCCCCAGGGACTGAATCCACGCACCCTCGCCTGGGCACGGCAGCTGCGTACGCAATACGGCAGCGATGACACGGCCATCATCCAGGCCGCCTTGACACACCTGCGCCAGGGCAGTTACGTGTACACACTGCAGCCAGGCACCATCAGCAGCCCGCACACGGCTGACGATTTCTGGTTCGACAGACAACGGGGCTTTTGCGAGCATATTGCCTCAGCATTCGCCGTGCTGATGCGCGCTGCAGGCATACCGGCGCGCCTTGTCGCTGGCTACCAGGGAGGTGAACGCAATCCCGTGGACGGTCTGTGGACCGTGCGCCAAAGCGATGCCCATGCCTGGACCGAGGTCTGGCTGCCCCGTGAAGGCTGGATGCGCATCGATCCGACCTCTGCGATCGCCCCTGCGCGTGCGGAGCTGCTGCAACAACTGCCAGCATCCGACAGTTTGCTGGACAAGACCGTCACGCAGGTCTTTGGCCAACAGATGCTGCAGCGCCTGCGCGCCAGCTGGGAAGCCATAGACCATCGCTGGAACGATGGGGTATTGAACTATTCCCCCACCAGTCAGGACCACACCATGCAGCGTCTGGCCCCCCTGCGCTGGAATGCCGCCACGGCAGTGGTCTGGTTTGGCAGTCTGGTGGTTGCCATGCTGTGCGGATTCGTGTGGTGGTACTGGCGGCGTCAGCGTCAGCCAGACCCCTGGCTGCGGTTGATGGTGCAGGCACGCCGCCAATTGCGGCGCGTCGGCATTGTCCATGCAGACAGCCTGGGGTTGCAGACGCTGGCCCGCACTGCCCAAGCACAATGGGGGGATGAATCACAGCCCTTGCAACAATGGCTGCTACAGATGGAACAATGGCGCTATGCACCGCATGGCCCGCAGACTCCGACTTTGGCCTCTTTGCGGCGCCAATACCGCGCATTGAAATGGCCTCGCCCCCGCTCTCCATGAAACGCCTGCTCTCCCCTTTGCTTTTGCTTGTATTGGCCACTGGTTGCGCCACCCACCGGCCTGCCGATGCCCAAAGCAGCAAATCCGCACAAAAACGTACCTACAGCACCCCCTATGCGCAACGCGCCGATGCCCAGCAATGGGCACAGGATGTGGCACAACGCACAGGGCTGGATATCGCGTGGATACAGGCGCAGCTGGCACAGGCGCAGTTCCTGCCTCAGGTGCCACGGCTGATGACCCCTGCCCCCCAAACCCGCACCACGGCACGTGATTGGGGCGACTACCGCCGCCGCTTCATTGACCCCATACGCATTCAGGCCGGCGTGCGTTTCTGGTCCCAGAATACGGACGCTCTGGCACGTGCGCAGGAAATGTTCGGTGTGCCACCGGAAATGGTGGTGGGCATCATTGGCGTGGAAACCATCTATGGGCGCCACATGGGCAACTTGCGGGTGCTCGACAGCCTGGCGACGCTGGCCTTTGATTTCCCGCAAGCCCATCCGCGCGCAGCGGAGCGCCAGCGTTATTTCCGGGGCGAGCTTGAGCAGTTCCTGTTGATGATGCACAGCGCCGGCACGCCCAGCACACAACCCCGTGGCAGTTATGCAGGTGCGATGGGACTGGGACAGTTCATGCCCACCAGCTGGGCAAAATGGGCGATCGATTTCGATGGTGATGGCCGTATTGATCTGTTCAACAGTGCCGCCGATGCGATCGGCTCCGTGGCCAACTACTTCAAGTCGCATGGATGGGTACCCGGACAGCCTGTGTGGTACCCCGCTCTGTTCAATACCGACAGCTTGGACTTGAACACGCTTTTAGCGCCAGACATCCTGCCCAGCTTTACGGCAACCCAGATGGCTGGTCTGGGTGTGGTGCCGGCCAATGGCATGGACCACCCAGGCTTGCTCGCGCTGATTGAACTCAAGAACGGTGAAGCTGCACCCAGCTATGTGGTGGGCACGCAAAACTTCTACACCATCACACGCTACAACTGGTCCAGCTACTACGCCATGGCGGTACACGATCTGGGTCAGGAAGTGGCGGCCGCACGGCAAGGCACCCAGCCTCAGATAGCGCAGCCGGTGACGCTGCCCCGCTTCACGCAGCCATCTGCAGAGCCTGACAGCCCCACGCAAAACCAACCCTGATTGGATGACAAGCGGGTAATCCGCAGGTTTGGCGGTAATTCCCAAGGGGGATGGCACCAGTTGGCACAAGGGCGCGGCAGGCGCAGTCTGGAGCGCTTGTTGTAACGCCTTCAAAGGAGTGTTCCATGCGTCTGGCCCTGCGCCCCCTCACCCTTGCTTTATGTGCCCTTGGCTTTGGTAGCTTGTCTGTTCACGCCCAGAACAAAGAACCGGATGTGGTCAAAATCGGCTTCATCACCGACATGTCCAGCCTCTATGCCGACGTCGAAGGCAAACATGGTGCCACCGCCATCCAGATGGCCATTGATGACTTTGGCGGCAAGGTGCTGGGCAAGCCCATTGAACTGCTGACCACTGACCACCAGAACAAGGCGGACATCGCCGCCGGCAAGGCACGCGAGTGGATCGATCAGCAAAACATCAGTCTGGTGTTCGGCGGCACCAATTCCGCCGCTGCCCTCGCCATGGCCAAGGTGGCCACAGAGAAAAAACGCATTTTTGTGGACAACGGCGCCGGCACTTCTGCGCTGACCAATGAACAGTGCAGCCCTTACGTGGTGCACTATGCATTCGACACTGTGGCCCTGGCCAAGGGCACAGGCAAGGCAGTGGTGGAAAACGGTGGCAAGAGCTGGTTCTTCCTGACTGCCGACTATGCCTTCGGCCACGCACTCGAGGCCGACACCACCCGGATCGTGCAGGCCAATGGCGGCACCGTGGTGGGTTCGGTCAAGACGCCGCTGAATGCCAGCGATTTCTCCAGTTTCATGCTGCAGGCCCAGAATTCCAAGGCCCAAATCCTGGGCCTTGCCAATGCAGGCGGCGATACGGTCAACTCCATCAAGGCTGCACGCGAATTCGGCGTCACCAAGAACATGAAGCTCGCGGGTCTGCTGATTTTCTTCTCGGACATCCATAGCCTGGGAGTTAAAAACACCGAAGGCATGCAGTTCACCACCAGTTGGTACTGGGACCTGAACGACGAAACGCGCCAATTCGCCGATCGCTTCATGGAAAAGACCAAGCGCCGCCCCAGCGAGATCCAGGCTGCCGACTACTCTGCCACCATGACTTGGCTGCAGGCCGTGGAACGTGCGGGCACGCTGGATGCCGACAAGGTCATGGCCGAGTGGAAGGGCAAGCCCATCAAGGACTTTTTCGGCGAGGGCGTGATCCGTCCAGACGGCCGTTATGCCCATGACATGTACCTGATGGAAGTGAAGTCACCCGCCGAATCCAAAGGCACCTGGGATTACTACAAACTCGTCAAGAAACTTCCGGCGGACCAGGTCTGGACCACCAAGGAAGAAAGCAAGTGCCAGTACTGGAAATAGCCCGTCAGCCCCAGGGCTGAAGCACATCACCCTGGGAACGCGCAGCCCTGATCCAGGGCTGCAGAGATAGGAATGGGTCTGCGTTGCGTGAGGCTGGGGCGCCTGTGGCGCCGCAGTCCTCACCCCCTTGGTTTACCTGCCACAGGTGCAAGCCGTGCTTGGCAAGCAAGTAAGTACAAACCCTGACTTCTCCACGAAACCTCTGGACAAAGCTGTGGACAAGTTTTTCGATCAACGGGATGGGCTTTGCTAAGCCATTGTTTTCATTGACAAGCATTTACCTTGCCTAGAAAGCAGGCAATTCTTAAAAAACATAGCTGTCAGTGCTTGTTGCGCAAGCCTTGGCAAGCAAAAACATTCACAGTCACTTGGGCAACAAAGCAGGCATTGCCAAATTGGGGATAGCTCCTAGACTTGGCGCCCGTTGTCATTGTGGATGTTTGCCATGCTTTACGCCCTTGCGGCTTTGTTTGCGTTTCAGTTGGTGGGAGAAGCCATCGTGCGGTGGTTTGACCTTCCCTTCCCCGGCGCCTTGCTCGGTGCCTTGCTGCTGCTGATCGGTCTGCTCTGTCACGGCAGGTTGCCCAAGGCGCTAGAGCAGACTTCACAAGTGCTGCTGCAAAACATGATGCTGCTGTTCATCCCGACGATTGCGGGCGTGATGCTGCACTTTGACCGCATTGCCAAGGAATGGCAGCCATTTCTGATTGCCGGTGTGGCCGGCGCTGCCATCACTTTTCTGGTCACCGCCCTGACGTTCAAATGGATGCTGGCACGTGAGCCCCAAGCGCCTGATGCCGAGCAGGAGCCCCGTCCATGAATGCTTTGCACGAGGTGTTGTCACAGCTGTCAAACAGCCATTTGCCTTGGCTGGTGCTGACCATGGCCGTCTATCTGGCCTCCATGGCGCTGTACAAGCGTTTTCAGTGCCATCCACTCCTGATTCCCGTATTCCCTTCGGTGGTCATCATCGTCTGCGTGCTGCTGGCCACGGAGACCCCTTACGCCACCTACCAAGAAGGCGTGGAATGGCTGAACATCCTGATCGGCCCCGCCACCGTGGCACTGGCCATTCCTCTGTTCGCCCAGCGCGCGCGCATTGTGGCGCTGTGGCGACCGATTGCCGTGGCACTGACCGTGGGCTGCGTGGTGGCATTGTTCTCAGCCATGGGCATTGCCTGGGCGCTGGGTGGCAGTTGGGAGACCCTCATCTCCCTGGCCCCCAAATCGGCCACGATTCCGATTGCGCTGCCCATGTCCGAGCGTTTTGGCGGCCTGCCATCGCTGGCTGCTGTGGCCGTCGCCGTCACGGGCATCAGCGGCTGCATGCTGGCACCGCTGCTGATGCGCCTGGTGCGCAGCCATGATCCGGCCGTGGAAGGCTTCGCCCAGGGCCTCACCGCTCACGCCATTGGCACGGCGCGCTCCATCCAGATCAATCCCACGGCGGGTGCATTTGCAGCACTGGCCATGGGCTTGAACGGTGTGCTCACGGCGGTGCTGATGCCGTTTTGCGTGGCCATCTTTCAGCGGCTTTGAGCTTCCACCGTCTGTCGCGCCATGGTGTGCAGCCAGCGGGAGAAGGTATCCAGCACGGCTGGCGCTGGCGTTTGTGCGGGGGTGATGAAGTAATAGCCCCGCTCTCCGCGCAAGGGCTGGGCACAGGCCACCACCAGCTCGCCCCGCGCCAGTTCGGCTTCGACCAGCATGGGGGGAATCAACGCCACCCCCATGCCATGCGTGGCCGCCACGGCCAGCATGGAAAACAACTCATGGCGTGGACCATCCATGGCACGCGGGGCATCCACTCCCACGGACTGAAACCACTGCTGCCAGCCATGCGGTCGCGTACTTTGCTGTAGCAAGGGCAGATCCACCAGCGCCTGGGGCGCCAAAGGCTGCCAGGCACGGCCCAGGCCGCGCTGGGCCGTTTGATCTAAAAGGCGTGGACTGCACACGGGCACCACATCTTCATCCATCAAATGCACGGCCTCGATGCCCGGCCAGTTGCGTACCTGCTCGGGCGTACCGGCGTACAGGGCAGCATCAAAGCCCGTGTCTGCAAACAAGAATGGGCGGGTTTGCACATCCATGTGCACGGTGATGTCGGGATGGGTTTTGGCCAGTTGCGGCAGACGTGGCATGAGCCAGCGCGTGGCAAAGGTGGGCACGGTGGCCAGCTTGATGGTGCCGCCCGTGCCCTGGTGGGCCATCAGGTCCAGCGTGTCGCGCTCCATGCCCAGCAGCCATTGGCGCACTTTGCGCGCATAGGCATCGCCTGCGGGGGTCAGCGCCACGCCATGGCGCGTCCGGCGAAACAGCTCCACACCCACAAACGCTTCCAGCGCCATCACCTGCCGCGAGACAGCCCCTTGCGTCAGCGCCAGCTCCTGCGCAGCGCGGGTATAGCTTTCGTGGCGGGCGGCGGCCTCGAAGCAGGCCAGGGCTTGGGTGGAAGGGATAGAGCGGCGCATACAGCATGGCAGACAGTGCAACTGGCTATGCATACTGCCGCAATTTTCCCCATCACTCAAGCAAGAAATGCACAAAGCTCATATCTGGATGCAAACAAATGGTTTGCCTGCCTCTTGCAGCATTCGTACGATGCATTCCATTGCATGACAGCCCTGCACAAAGCAGCAAGCTGCCCCCCACCAACAAACAGAGACATCCAAGGAGACCGACATGTCCGACTTTCAGTGGAACGACCCCTTTCAACTCGACCAGCAACTGACCGCTGACGAGCGCATGATCCGCGACGCGGCCTATGAATACTGCCAGGGCAAACTCATGCCCCGTGTGCAGGACATGTTCCGCCACGAAAAGACTGACATCTCCATCTTCCGCGAGATGGGCGAGCTGGGCCTGCTCGGCCCCACCATCCCCACGCAGTACGGCGGCGCTGGTTTGAACTATGTGAGCTACGGCCTGGTGGCACGCGAAATCGAACGCGTGGATTCGGGCTACCGCTCCATGGCATCTGTGCAATCTTCGCTGGTGATGGTGCCTATCAACGAATTCGGCACCGAGGAGCAAAAGCAGAAATACCTGCCCAAGCTGGCTTCCGGCGAATACATCGGCTGCTTCGGCCTGACCGAACCTGACCACGGTTCCGACCCTGGTTCCATGGCCACCCGCGCTTACAAAGTGGACGGTGGCTACAAGCTCAAGGGCTCCAAGATGTGGATCACCAACAGCCCCGTGGCCGATGTGTTTGTGGTCTGGGCCAAGGAAGTGTCCGAAGGCGGCAATGTGGGCCAGATCCGCGGTTTCATTCTGGAAAAGGGCTGGAAGGGCCTGAGCGCTCCAGCGATCCACGGCAAGGTGGGCCTGCGTGCCTCCATCACCGGCGAAATCGTCATGGACGACGTGTTTGTGCCTGAAGAAAACGCCTTCCCTGAAGTGCGCGGCCTCAAGGGCCCCTTCACCTGTCTGAACAGCGCCCGCTTTGGCATTGCCTGGGGTGCCATGGGCGCCGCCGAGTTCTGCTGGCACACCGCCCGTCAGTACACACTGGACCGCAAGCAGTTTGGTCGCCCTCTGGCTGCCAACCAGCTGATCCAGAAAAAGCTGGCCGACATGCAAACCGAAATCACGCTGGGCCTGCAAGCCGCCCTGCGTGTGGGCCGCATGAAGGATGAGCACCAGAACGTGATCGAAATCACCTCCCTCATCAAGCGCAACAACTGCGGCAAGGCGCTGGACGTGGCCCGTCTGGCACGCGACATGATGGGTGGCAATGGCATCTCGGACGAATTCGGCGTGGCCCGCCATCTGGTGAATCTGGAAGTGGTGAACACCTACGAAGGTACCCACGATGTGCACGCCCTGATTCTGGGCCGCGCACAAACAGGCATCGCCGCTTTTGCCAACTAAGACCTTTGTTGTCTCCTGAGCGCATTACGTCGCTCTGGTTTAAGGAGCTGCTAACGCTGAACAGTCAATCACTTCAGATATAAAAGTATTTGAAGTGCTTGTAAATAAAGCGTGAGCCGCTCTTTTTTTATACCTAGGACAAACCATGCCAAGCACAACAGGACAAGGCGCGCTGTCAGGCATCAAGGTGCTGGACTTGTCGCGCGTATTGGCTGGCCCCTGGGCCACGCAAATGCTGGCCGATCTGGGCGCCGATGTGATCAAGGTGGAACGCCCTGTCGCCGGTGACGACACCCGCCACTGGGGGCCTCCCTTCCTCAAAGACGATCAAGGCAACGACACGCGTGAAGCGAGTTATTTCACGTCTTGCAACCGCAACAAGCGCAGCATCACCTTGGACATGGCCCACCCCGAAGGCCAAGCGCTGCTGCGTCGTATGGCCCAGGAAGCCGACGTAGTGGTGGAAAACTTCAAGGTCGGGGGGCTGAAGCAATACGGGCTGGATTACGACAGCCTCAAGGCACTCAACCCACGCCTCATCTACTGCTCCATCACCGGCTTTGGCCAGAATGGCCCTTATGCCGAGCGCGCCGGCTACGACCTGATGGTGCAGGCCATGTGCGGGCTCATGAGCATCACCGGCCATGCGGACGATCAACCCGGTGGCGGCCCGCTCAAAGTGGGTGTGGCGGTGATCGATGTGTTCACCGGCCTGTATGCCAGCAACGCGATTCTGGCCGCGCTCAATGCCCGCGATAACGTGCGCAATGGCACGGGAGAAGGCCAATATATCGACATGGCGCTGCTGGACGTGGGCATGGCCGTACTGGCCAACCAGGCGGCCGGTTATCTGGCCACGGGCAAAACACCGGGGCGTGCAGGCAATATCCACCCCAGTCTTGCACCCTACCAAGACTTCAAGACCAGTGATGGCAATGTGCTTCTGGCCATTGGCAATGACGGCCAGTTTGCGCGCTTTTGCGCCGCGGTGGGCCAAACCGGCTGGGCACAGGATGCACGCTTTACAACCAATACCGCACGCGTGCAAAACCGCGCCGCCTTGCTGGAGTTGATGTTGCCGCTGATGCAGACCCGGACCACGGCCGAATGGATTGCGCTGTTTGAAGACAAAGCCGTGCCCTGTGGCCCCATCAACACGATTGCCGAAGCCTTTGCCGATCCCCAGGTGCAAGCCCGCGGCATTCAGCAACAACTGCCACGTACGGCAGGAGACGGCATTGCCCACGTGGCCACCGTCGCCAACCCCGTGCGTCTTTCCGCCACACCGGTGCAATACCACCGCGCCCCACCCGCCCTGGGACAGCACACGCAAGAGGTGCTGCAAGAGATGGGAATGGATGCAGCAGCCATTGCCGCACTGCGCACCGCACAGGTGATTTAGCGCTCAGCAACCTGCAGCGTGCAGGGCGACAAACGTCTGTGCGCCGCAAGTGCCGGGCACTTTCGCTTGAGGGAAATCATGGCAGTCATTGCCAGGGGGATGGCTGCGCCCAAAATCAAGGGTTAACACCTAGAGAAAACCCTTGAGTAAGTGTTAACCCCTAAGACTTTTCCTACACGCATCCGTATTGCTTCTTTAGGATTTCCGACGTTCACACAACAACAACTCGGAGACTTGCATATGATGCGTCGTACGATTTTGGCTTTGGCTGCATTCGCTACCTTGGGTGTGGCCCATGCCCAGGCCAACTACCCCACCAAACCCATCAAACTGCTGGTGCCTTTTGCCGCAGGCGGCACCACCGACCTGATCGCCCGCGTCGTGGCTGACCCGCTGGGTCGTGAATTGGGTCAACCCGTGATCGTTGAAAACAAGGGCGGTGGCGGTGGCGCGATTGGTGCGGCAGAAACCGCACGTGCCACACCCGATGGCTACCACCTCGGTATTGCCACCGTTTCCACCACGGCCACGAATCCGGCCATCAACCCCAAGATTCCCTACAACGTGTTCACGGACTTCACCCCTATCGTGAACATCGCGGCCACACCGAACATCATTGCGGCCAACCCCAAGTTTGTCGGTCAGGATTACCAATCCTTCCTGGATGAAATCAAGAAGAACCCCGGCAAGCATTCGTTTGGCTCGCCCGGCACAGGCTCCATCGGTCACTTGATGATGGAAATGTTCATGCTGGCCACCGACACCCAGATGCAGCACGTGCCTTACCGTGGTTCGGGCCCTGCATTGAACGATGCGGTTGCCGGCC
>JAEYRT010000118.1 GCA_023435325.1 Pseudomonadota bacterium
TTGCTGTTCCGCGCCATCAACGTGAATGACTCTGTGACCAAGTCCAAGTTCGACAACCTGTACGGCTGCCGTGAATCGCTGGTGGACGGCATCAAGCGCGCGACCGACGTGATGATCGCCGGTAAGGTGGCTGTGGTGGCTGGCTACGGTGACGTGGGCAAGGGCTCGGCCCAAGCACTGCGCGCACTGAGCGCTCAGGTGTGGGTGACCGAAATCGACCCTATCAACGCACTGCAAGCCGCGATGGAAGGCTACAAGGTCGTGACCATGGAGTACGCAGCCGACAAGGCCGACATCTTCGTGACCACCACCGGTAACAAGGACATCATCCGCCACGAGCACATGGTGGCCATGAAGGACCAGGCCATCGTCTGCAACATCGGTCACTTCGACAACGAAATCGACGTGGCTTCGATCGAAAAGTACAAGTGGGAAGAAGTGAAGCCCCAGGTCGACCAGATCGAGTTCCCTGACGGCAAGAAGATCACTCTGCTGGCCAAGGGCCGCCTGGTGAACCTGGGCTGCGCCACTGGCCACCCCTCGTTTGTGATGTCCAACTCGTTTGCCAACCAGACCCTGGCGCAGATCGAGTTGTTCACACGCCCTGACGCCTATGAAGTGGGCAAGGTCTATGTGCTGCCCAAGGTGCTGGACGAAAAGGTTGCACGCCTGCACCTGAAGAAGGTCGGCGCCATGCTGACCGAACTGACCGACGAGCAAGCTGCTTACATCGGTGTGAAGAAGGAAGGCCCTTACAAGCCTGATACCTACCGCTACTAATAGGTAGTGGTTGCAAGGCAGTGGACAGGTGTCCACTGTTTTGCACGCTCTAGCGTTTATAGGTTTTGATAGCTATCAGCGCTTGTTTTGTAAGCGCTAGAGTTCAATTTGAGTCATAAAAGGAAACTACGCCATGCGCGCAGATGTATTTTTGGTGGACCACGGTCATGCCACCACCCGTTCGCAGGCGCAGCGCCTGATTGCTGCGGGCGTGGAATGGCGCATGTCGCCACTGGCACCTTGGAAGAAAGTCGTCAAAAACGGTGACGACATCCCTGCGGGCGCAGAGCTCAAGCTGCTGGACGACGCAGAGGCCAAATTCATCTCACGCGGCGGGTTGAAGCTGGAAGGTGCGCTGAACGCCACGGGCCTGAAGGTCGAAGGCTTGCGCTGTCTGGACGTGGGGCAGAGCACCGGTGGTTTCACCGACTGCCTGTTGCAACGCGGTGCTGCGCAAGTGATTGGCGTGGACGTGGGCCATGGCCAGCTCCACGAGCGCCTGCGCGAAGATGTGCGCGTGATTTGTGTGGAAGGGGTCAATGCCCGTTCCATGACTGCAGAGATCCTCGAAGACGCCTGCGAAGAAGTCATTTCCGAACGCTGGGAAGAGGAAGAAGACAACGAGACCCAGCCCCAGGCTCCTTATGCGTGGATGCGCAATGGCGGCGAGGTTGATGAAGACTATGACGACAGCGCTGACGTCAAGGAAACCGATATTGAAGCCTTCAAGGCCGAGCGTGCAGCCAAAGCCAAGGCACGGGAAGAAGGCACGTTGCCCACAGAACGCCGCCGTAAAGAAGCTTATGCTGATGTTGACACCACTGCAGAGTTTGACTTTGTCACCGGAGATGTGTCTTTCATCTCACTGACCTTGGTGCTGCCTGCCATCGTGCGTCTGCTCAAGCCCCATGGTCATCTGCTGATGCTGGTCAAGCCACAGTTCGAGTTGCAGCCCGGCCAGGTCGGCAAGGGCGGCATTGTGCGTGAGCCCGCGCTTTTCAAGGAAGTCGAAGAACGCATTCGCACCTGCTTGAGCGAGCTGGGTCTGGAAGTCAAGGGCTGGATGGATTCCGCCATTGAAGGCGGTGACGGCAACCGTGAATTCTTTGTGCACGCCGTACAAGGAGCGGAAATCAGGTTTGCGGGTGAGCCGCTGCCGGACCAGCCTGCCGCGCCTGCCGCCAAGCGTGTTTCGCGCACCGTGCTGCGTGAGCTCAAGCGCATCGATGTGATTGACGACGAGGAAGATGGCTACAACGTGCCTGGTCCTGCACGTCCCAAGCGCAAAAACACCAAGAAGTATTGAGCCGATACAGGGCAGCGCAGCAGCCCTGTACCCCTCACACAGATAGCCAAGACCAAGAGCTTGCCGGGAGGGCAGGCAAGGAGAGATGAACGTGGCAAACGCAGCAAGCAGCTTCCCCATCAGCTTTGAGTTTTTTCCTACCAAAACGCCTGAAGGTGCGGCCAAGCACGTACAGGTGCGCCAGGAGCTGTATGCACGCAAGCCCGAGTTTTGCTCGGTGACTTATGGCGCGGGTGGTTCGACACAGACGGGCACTTTCAGCATGGTGCGCGATATTCAATCTGAGGGCATGCAGGCTGCATGCCACTTCTCCTGCATTGGCGCGACCAGCGCCAAGGTGCGTGTGGAGCTCCAAGAACTCAAGGACATGGGCGTCAAGCGCCTGGTGGCATTGCGTGGTGATTTGCCCAGTGGTTATGGCTTGGGAGGCGAATTCCAATACGCCAGTGATTTGGTGACCTTCATTCGCCAGGAGTTCGGGGACTGGTTTCACATCGAGGTGGCCGCTTATCCGGAAACCCATCCGCAGGCGAAATCTCCCGATGCCGACTTGAAAGCTTTTGCTACAAAAATGCAGGCCGGTGCTAATAGCGGTATTACCCAATATTTCTACAATGCCGACGCTTATTACCGTTTTGTTGAAGGGGTTCAAGCACTTGGCGTGTCCGCGCCAATCGTTCCGGGTATCATGCCGATCCTCAATTCCTCCCAACTCATGCGCTTTTCCGATGCGACCGGCGCTGAGATTCCCCGCTGGATCCGCCTGCGCCTGCAGGCCTACGGGGACGATGTGACATCGATCCGCGCCTTCGGCATGGACGTGGTCACTCGCTTGTGCGAGCAGCTGCGTGATCAAGGCGCACCCGGCTTGCACTTTTATACGATGAACCAGAGCGCTGCCACTTTGGAGCTGTGTGACCGTCTGGGTCTGTAAAGACATCCAGGAAACACGCTGGCCCCAGGGGGTGCATTTCTTGCGCTCACCGTTAGAAGGGTTAGACGATGCCTGCACTTGCGTGCCAGCCTGTTTCCGTCAGTGAATCTTTGAAGTCTTTGGCGCGCACCCGCGCCCTGCCTGCAGCCTCCGTGCTGCTGGCCGCTGTGTTGAGCGCCTGTGCGCCCTTGCCTTCCTCGACCGAAGGGGAAATTGCAACTTCCGGTAAGGTTGCGGATTCCCAGGTGGGCGCCCGCGCAGGTGCGGAGATGCTGGCACGCATCGCCCCCTTGCCTGTGCATCCTGACCGTCTGTCTGATCCTGTGCCGGCAGTGGAGGAAGCGCTGGAAGCACTCGAGTGGCCCGAGGTGGATCAGCGTGGGGTGGCTTCCTGGTATGGCCCGCGTTTTCATGGGCGCAAAACCGCCAATGGCGAGCGCTACAACCAATATGAGCTAACAGCTGCCCACCGCAAATATGCGTTCAATACCCAGCTGTGTGTGCGCAATACCGTCAACGGCAAGACCGTGGTGGTGCGCGTGAACGACCGTGGTCCTTACGTGGGCAACCGCGTGATTGACCTGAGCAAGGCCGCTGCCGAAGAAATCGGCATGCTGGAAAAAGGCGTCAAGCGCGTGGAAATCTACAAGCTGGAAAAAGGGGAAGATGCATGCCCCGAGGCTTTGCTGGCCGCGAGCAATTAAGCACGAACCCGGCATGAAAAAAGGAGCTGTACAGCTCCTTTTTTTGTATCTGTCAAAGAGCCGGCCTTACTCGCCGAACTCCAGCGTGTGTGCCGCATTCTTGTCTTGCGCCAGCAGTTGCTGCATTTGAGGCAGGGCTTCCTTCAAGGCCGTGCGCAGGGTGAAGGGCGGATTGATCAGGAACATGCCGCTGGCAGGCAGGCCGGGGCGCTTGCCTTCGGTGGTGTTGCCCCAGTCGTTGACTTCGCTGCGAATTTTGCTGCCTTTCACGGTGAGCGTCGCATGCAGCCAGCCGCGCCCCGCCTTGGTGGCAATGGTCTTGAGACGCTTGGGCAGATCGTGTGCATCCTGGCGTGGAATGATGGGGTACCAGACGGCGTAGGTGCCTGTGGCAAAACGCACCAGCGCATCTTCGATCATGCTCAGCACGCGTCCATAGTCGGTCTTCATTTCGTAGCTGGGGTCGCACAGCAAAAAGCCGCGGCGCGAAGGTGGCGGCAGAAAACGCTTGACGCCGTTGAAGCCGTCTTCCATCAGCACTTCCACCTGCTTGCCGGCTTCCAGCTGCGCCATATTGCCGTCCAGCGAGCGCCAGTCGGTCGGGTGCAGCTCGAACAGGCGCAGCTTGTCTTGCGGACGCAGCAGGCTCTGCGTGATGAAGGGTGAGCCGGGGTAGGTACGCACGCCTTTGCCCTGGTTCACGCTGCGCACGGTCTGCACATAGGCGCGCAGCGCTGGCGCCAGTTCGGCTTCGGGGGTGTCCAGCAGGCGTTCGATGCCGTCTTTGGATTCGCCACTGGTGCTGGCAAAGTCACCGTCGAGGCGGTACAGCCCTGCACCCGCATGCGTGTCAATCACGCTGATGGCGGTTTCTTTCTGGGCCATGTGCTGCAGGGCAGCGATCAAAACCGTGTGCTTGAGTACATCGGCATGGTTGCCGGCGTGAAAGCCGTGGCGGTAGCTAAACATAGGGCAGTATTCTTTTCAAATTCGTGAGGCAGACCATGCTGCGAGGCGCAGACGACCTGGGGCTGCCGGGTGTTGACCAGTGTGAGCGCATTCGAGGCGGTTGGCCCAAATCCACACTGGCGCAAGGTGCGATGGCGCTATTGGACGCTATTTCGTATAATGGCGGGCTTCGCAGCGATTTTATGGGCCCCGCGGCGAAGTGTTTAAGCCCTGCACCTGTGCAAGTTTAAGCAGTCCCCGCCTAAGAGGCTTCCTGGTTCAGTCATGAACGCAAGAAGAAGCACCGACCGCGGAAAAGGGCTCGCCAAACCCTCTTAGAAAGAGCAATCTCATGTCTACATTCAGCGCAAAGCCCGCTGAGGTGCAACACGAGTGGTTTGTGATTGACGCCACCGATAAGGTGCTCGGACGTGTCGCCAGCGAAGTGGCACTCCGTCTGCGCGGCAAGCACAAGGCCATCTACACACCTCACGTTGACACCGGCGACTACATCGTCATCATCAACGCCTCCAAGCTCAAGGTCACTGGCACCAAGAACCTGGACAAGGTGTACTACCGTCACTCCGGTTTCCCCGGCGGCATCACTGCCACCAACTTCCGCGACCTGCAGGCTAAGTTCCCTGGCCGCGCTCTGGAAAAGGCCGTCAAGGGCATGCTGCCCAAGGGTCCCCTGGGCTACGCCATGATCAAGAAGCTGAAGGTGTACGGCGGTGCTGAGCACCCCCATACCGCACAGCAGCCTAAGGCTCTGGAAATCTAAGGAGACCTCAATGATTGGTGATTGGAACAACGGTACAGGTCGTCGCAAATCGAGCGTCGCCCGTGTATTCCTGAAGAAGGGCTCCGGCAAGATCACTGTGAATGGCAAAGACATTCAGCAGTACTTCGGCCGCGAAACCTCCATCATGATCGCTAAGCAGCCTCTGGTGCTGACTGGCAATCTGGAAGCTTTCGACGTGCTGGTGAACGTGCACGGCGGTGGCGAATCCGGTCAAGCCGGTGCGGTGCGCCACGGCGTGACTCGCGCTCTGATCGACTATGACGCAGCCCTGAAGCCTGCACTGAGCCAAGCCGGCTTCGTGACTCGCGACGCGCGTGAAGTCGAGCGTAAGAAGGTTGGTCTGCGTGGTGCCCGTCGCGCCAAGCAGTTCTCGAAGCGTTAATTCGTTTCTCGACCTTGCCGGAAGGTGGTTGTTGCGGCAACTGCCTTCCCACAAAAAAGCCGCCATTGCGATTCAGCTTGGCGGCTTTTTTGTGGGAATTTCACACCTCTGGCGTGTGTAAACAATGCCCCCACTGGGACTGTCGTCAAATACTGCGCCGGCCTAATTCCCGAGCAGTTTGCAGTACCATTGCCCACGATTTCAGAAGAATTCTCGGAGTGATCCCCCCATGAATGCCGTAGCCGAAAACACCCAAACAGCCATGCCCGATCCCATCGTTTTCACCGACAGCGCGGCTGCCAAGGTGGCCGATCTGATCGCAGAAGAAGGCAACCCAGATCTGAAGCTGCGCGTGTTTGTGCAAGGTGGTGGCTGCTCGGGTTTCCAGTACGGCTTCACTTTTGACGAGATCACCAACGATGACGACACCACCATGACCAAAAATGGTGTCTCGCTGTTGATCGATGCCATGAGCTACCAGTACCTGATCGGTGCCGAGATCGACTACAAGGAAGACCTGCAGGGTGCACAGTTCGTGATCAAGAACCCCAATGCCACCACAACCTGTGGCTGCGGCTCCAGCTTCTCGGTGTAAACCGCAGTCTGCCTCCCAAAGAAAACCGCTCGCTGAGCGGTTTTCTTGTATCGGTCGATTGAAAAAGATAGCTGCTTGCGCTTGATGGATAAGGATTTCAATAACAAATGTATTTGAATTCCTTGCTGCATCAGCGTTGGTAGCTATCTTTTTATGCGGGGTAGATCGCCCCTAAAACGCGTGACCCTTGGGCGCCGGTCACACGTGGCAGGTTGCCTGGCAGACCCAGCATGCACTGGCGGGCCAGCCAGGCAAAGGCGGCGGCCTCTACCTGCAACGGAGGCATGCCGTGAGCGGCTGTGCTTTCGACACGCAACTGGGGCAGCTGTGCCTGCAGCAAGCGCATCAATTCTGTGTTCAGGGCGCCGCCACCACAGACCAGCAGTGTATCGCTGCGCAAGCCAAAGCGTCGCACGGCATCGGCGCAGCTGTGGGCAGTGAAGGCGGTCAGAGTGGCTTGCACATCCTGGGGGCGCATCACCGCCGTCTGCCGCTGCAGGTGTTGCTGTAGCCACGCGGGATTGAACAGGTCGCGCCCAGTGCTTTTTGGGGGGGGCTGCTCGAAATATGCATCGCTCAGCAGAGCGTGCAGCAAGTCGGGCAGGACCTGGCCGCTGGCTGCCCATTGACCGCTCGCGTCATAGTCCTGACCGGTGTGCTGCAGGCACCACCAATCCATCAGCGCATTGCCGGGGCCGGTGTCAAAACCGATAACGGCACTGCTGCTGTCACACAGCGAGGGCAGCACGCTGAGGTTGGCAATGCCACCAATATTGAGCACCAAAGTAGCCTGGTTCACGCGGCCAAACAGGCCGTGGTGGAAGGCTGGCACCAAAGGGGCGCCCTGACCACCTGCGGCCACATCCCGGCTGCGCAGATCCGCCACGACGCTGATGCCTGTGAGTTCGGCCAGCAGCGCGGGGTTTTGCAGCTGCAGCGTGTAGCCGGTGCCGTCATGCATCTGAGGTTGGTGGCGCACGGTCTGGCCGTGGGCACCGATGGCATGTACCTGCTCAGGGCCAGTGCCGCTGTCGTGCAGCAACTGCTGCACGACCTGGGCATACGCACGGCTGACGGCATTGCCGGCCAGTGCGGCGCGGTGCAATTCGTTGCTGCCCTGCGGGGTGTTCAAAGCCAGCAACTCTTGCCGCAGTTCGGCGGGAAAAGCCTGGCTGGCATAGCCCACGACCTGGATTTGTTGCGCCGCATTCCATTGCACCAAAACACCATCCACACCGTCCAGCGAGGTGCCAGACATCAAACCGATGTAGAGCGCTTGATCTGCAGTCTGTGCGTGCGAAGGAGGCATGGCGAAATCCGTGGAGGCAAAGAAAAAGGGCCTCGAACATGTCGAGGCCCTGATGAGGTTAGCACAGGCTTTATTGCGCGCTGGCCTGGCGGATCAACTCGGCCGATGCCAGCTGCACATGCAGTTGCTCGGCTTGCTGTGCAAATTGCTGGCGCACTTTGTCGGAGATGGCCTTGGCTTCGCTCTTGGCAATGACGCTCTGCGGATCCTGGTGCGTGCCGTTGACGCGGAACTCGAAATGCAGATGCGGTCCGGTGGACCAGCCGGTGGAGCCTACAGCGCCAATGTGCTGGCCCTGTTCCACCGATTGCCCCTTTTTGACGTCGATGCGGCTCAGGTGGGCGTACACGGTGACGTGGGCAGTGTTGCTGTGCTTGATGAAGATCACATTGCCAAAACCGTTTTGCCAGCCTGCAAACTCGACCACGCCATCACCCACGGTGCGCACCTTGGTGCCGGTGGGGGCTGCATAGTCGGTGCCCAGATGGCGGCGCCAGGTGCCGTGGATGGGGTGCTTGCGCATGGCGAAGTTGCTGCTGATGCGCGAGAACTCCACGGGAGAGTTCAGATAGGCGCGGCGCAGGCTGGAGCCATCCATGGCGTAGTAGGAGCCACGTTCGCCCGGTTCTTCAAACCACATGGCGCTGTGGAGCTTGTCGCGGTTTTTGAACTCTGCCGCAATGACACGCCCAGAGCGCAGAAACTCGCCATCGGCTTCCAGCGTTTCATAGATAACCGAGAAACGGTCACCCTTGTGCAGGCGGTGGAAGTTGATGTCCGAAAAGATGTCGGCAATCTGCACGGCCACGGCATCAGGCAGGCCCGCGGCATCGGTGGCGGCAAACAGGGTGCTGTGGATGGTGCCACCTGTCAGACGGGTGTTGACGGTCAGCGGTGCGGTGGACACGGTCGCGGCAAATTGGCCGTCGGCCTGACGCTCCAGCTCCAGGCGCTGGAAGTGCTCGCTGCTCTCATCCTGAATCCAGCGGACGGTCAGCTTGCGCAGCTGATGGTCGTTGCTGGTTTCGGCAGACACCAGGCGGCCATTGCGGCTGAAGATATGCTGGCGTGCCAGATCGTTGCTGCGCAGGAAGGCGGAAGCACTGGGGTCTTGGATGCCAAGACGCTGCAGCAGAGACTCGGGTGTGTCGCTGGAGCGGGTGTAATCCGTGCGGTAGAGCGAGAAGTCGTTCAGGTCAGTCAGGTCCGCCAGTGTGCTGCCTTCCACCAGAGAGGGAATGGGCTGGGTCAGGGTGCGCACGGGCATGTCTGCCGGATCAGGGCCGAGCGAGGCTACTGCGAATGCGCCACCACCGGCTGTCAGCATCAGACTTGCAATCGCTGCAGTCAAACGCTTGGGATGACGCTGGATGGACTGGGCCAGCTGTGCGAGAAAAGCACTGCCGACAGAAACTAGTTTGCTAGTCAAAACATGGGTTCCCGGGAAGTGGTGCGTACCAAAAGACGTAATGCAGATGTGCGTGATGTAGTACGTGGTGCGTCAGCATAGTGGCCATTACCCAGTATGTAAATGCCTTGCCGACTAGAATTCATCACTGCAATCAGGCCCAAAGTATACCGGGGAGTGCAATCCCCGCGCTGGAAAAAAACCTTTATGAATCAAAATGCTGTTACAACATACCCGGTCACTGAGGCTGTAAGACAAGCGCTTGGAGTCACGTTGCGCGGTGTCGATGAATTGCTGCCCAAAGATGACTGGGTCCAGAAACTGGCCAAATCCGAAGCAACCGGCGTGCCACTGCGCATCAAACTGGGCCTGGATCCTACGGCGCCAGACATCCATCTGGGCCATACCGTGGTGCTCAACAAGATGCGCCAGCTGCAAGATCTGGGCCATCAGGTGATCTTTTTGATTGGGGATTTCACCACCTTGATTGGTGACCCTTCGGGGCGCAACTCCACCCGTCCTCCGTTGACGGCGGAGCAGATCAAGGTCAATGCCGAGACTTACTACACCCAGGCGGCCAAGGTGCTGGACCCTGCCAAGACCGAGGTGCGTTACAACAGCGAGTGGTGCGACCAGCTGGGTGCGCGCGGCATGATCCAGCTGTCGGCCAAGTACACCGTGGCGCGCATGATGGAGCGCAATGACTTCCACACCCGCTTCACGGAAGGCAGCTCCATCAGCCTGCACGAATTCCTGTATCCCTTGCTGCAGGGCTATGACTCGGTGGCCTTGAAGGCCGACCTGGAGCTGGGCGGCACCGATCAGAAGTTCAATCTGATGATGGGACGCCACTTGCAGGCTGAATATGGTCAGGAGCAGCAGTGTGTGCTCACAATGCCTTTGCTGGTGGGGCTGGACGGTGTGCACAAGATGTCCAAGTCCAAGAACAACTACATCGGCATCACCGAAGACGCCAACACCATGTTCGCCAAGGTGCTGTCGATCTCCGACGATCTGATGTGGGACTGGTACACGCTGCTGTCCTTCCAGAGCCTGGAGCACATTGCCCAGCTCAAGGC
>JAEYRT010000255.1 GCA_023435325.1 Pseudomonadota bacterium
ATTGCGGACCAGGCCCGTACGATCCGTATCCCTGTGCACATGATCGAAACCATCAACAAGATGAACCGCATTTCGCGCCAGCATTTGCAGGAGTTTGGCTTCGAGCCTGATGCATCGATCCTGGCCGAGAAGATGGAAATTCCTGAAGACAAGATCCGCAAGATCATGAAGATCGCCAAGGAACCCATCTCGATGGAAACACCGATCGGTGACGATGACGACAGCCACCTGGGCGACTTCATCGAAGACTCGGCCAACACTGCGCCTATCGAAGCTGCGATGCAGGCCGGCCTGCGCGATGTGGTCAAGGACATCCTCGATGGCCTGACACCCCGCGAAGCCAAGGTGCTGCGCATGCGCTTTGGTATTGAAATGTCCACCGACCACACGCTGGAAGAAGTGGGCAAGCAATTCGACGTGACACGCGAGCGTATCCGTCAGATCGAGGCCAAGGCACTGCGCAAGCTCAAGCACCCCAGCCGCTCGGACAAGCTGCGCAGCTTTATCGATTCGCTGTAATGCGCTCACCCTGCCGTCGGCAGGTGCACCGTACAAAAAAGGAGACCCACTTGGGTCTTCTTTTTTATGGACCGAATCGATTGGTGCGGCCGGCCAGCCCTGTCAGCCCAATCTCTGCAAGCCGCCCTATTTACGCAATTGCCCGTGCCTGCAGCATTGCGTCAATTTCCTCTGCCTGATAGCCCAAGGACAACAGCAACTCGCGCGTGTGCTCGCCCTGCTTGGGCGGATTGACACGCACACCCAGGCGTTCTCCATCCATGCGGATGGGCAGCAGCGTGGTCTTGGCCGTCTGCCCCGCCTTTTCCCCATCGCTCAGCACCACATCCGCCAGCCCCCCGGTGGCGAGCAAATGCGGGTCGTCCAGCAACTGCTCGGGGCGCGAGATGGGGGCGTACGGCAGCTGGTGCGCTTCAAACACCTGCGCCAGATGGGTGGCGCTGTACGCAGCCAAGCGCTGACGCAACTCGGGCAGTAGCGTGACGCGGGCACGTACGCGGTCGTTATTGGTCTGCAGCGACGGATCGGTCGCCAGATCGTCAAAGCCCATGGCCGAGCAGAAGCTGCGCCACTGTGCATCGCTGACGGCAGCCAGAAAGATCTGTTCACCATCCTGCACACTGAACACGTCGTACAAACCCCAGGATGAAATGCGCTCGGGCATGGGTGCTGCCGCCTGGCCGGTCACGGCGTACTGCATCATGTGCTGCCCCACCAGAAACACATTGTTTTCGAACAGCGCCGAATCGATCTCCTGCCCCTGCCCTGTCTGATTGCGCTGCATCAGCGCGGCCAATGCGCCAATGGCACCAAACATGCCGCCCATGATGTCGTTGACGCTGGAGCCTGCGCGCAAAGGATCACCGGGACGCCCCGTCATATAGGCCAGACCGCCCATCATCTGCACCACCTCATCCAGTGCGGTGCGGTGCTCGTAAGGGCCAGGCAGAAAACCGGTGTGGTTCACATAGATCAGGCCGGGGTTGAGCTTGGACAGTGACACATAGTCCAGTCCGTATTTTTTCATCACACCCGGTTTGAAATTTTGCAATACCACATCAGCAGTCGATGCCAGACGGATGGCGGCCTGCAGCCCTTCCGGCTGACGCAGATCGAGCGAGATGCTCTTCTTGTTGCGATTGAACAAGGGGAAAAAGCCTGCACCAGCCCCCAAAAGACCGCGCGTGAGATCGCCCGAAACCGGCTCCACCTTGATCACCTCGGCGCCCAGATCGGCCAACACCACGCCGCACGCCGGACCCATCACCATATGGCTGAATTCGACCACACGTATGCCCTGCAAAGGCAGCCTCCGGGTGGAAGGGGCCACGGCATCTTCAGGTGATCGGTCAGTCTTTAGGCAATCAGTCATAACAAGCAAGAAAGTGAACCAGGGCCGCACATGCAGACCCATCAAGGGTTTCCCCTGTATGACCAATTTTAGGAAGGGCTTTGTCACGCACTCCCCATGTTTTGGGCAATTCGCCCATCCCATAAGGTGAGTGCCGAAATCATCTGTAACAACTACCACCAGCCCCTTGGTGGTTTCGTGGCACACCTACAACAAAAGCAGCATATTTGGACGTTTACGTACTTTACAGCCTAGCGATTCTTGGACCCGAGCTACTAAACTTGTAGCAGACAAGATTCAAAGCTATAGTCAAACCACGTGGTCCGGCGCTATTGCTGCACGAACCATCCCCCATCTCAGCGCAAGGAGAAGCGTCCATGAGCTCTAAGGAAAACGCCGCTATCAATCAGTTGCTCGAAAAGCTCGAGCGCCGCTACGCACTGCGCGTGCTGTGGGCACTGCGCGATGGCCATCCTCAAACCTTTCGTTTGCTGCAGGACAGCGTGGGCGGCATCACCCCCAATACGCTCAACACCCGCATCAAGGAATTGCGTGAAGAAGGCCTGATGGAGCATGGCAATGATGGCTATACCGTCACTCCTTCGGGTCAGGACCTGCTCAAGCGCCTGAGCGATCTACAGGCTTTTGCCACCCGCTGGGCAGCCGCACGCGCGAAGAAGTAATCTACGTGCTGCCCGCTGCGGCATACGTAACAGGCACCCGAGGTTCATGACCACCGGTGCCTTTGTTTTTTGCATTTCCCCAATCAAGGAATTTTTCATGGCACTGACCACCACTGCCTCTGGCCTGCAATACGAAGATGTTGTTGTCGGCCAGGGCGCCGAAGCCATCAGCGGCGCTGACGTTAAGGTGCATTACACCGGCTGGCTGTATCAGGACGGCGAGCAAGGCGCCAAGTTTGACTCCAGCAAGGACCGCCGCGAACCTTTCGAGTTCACGCTGGACGATGGCATGGTCATCAAGGGCTGGGACGAAGGCGTGCAAGGCATGAAGGTGGGCGGCAAACGCGTGCTGATCATCCCTGCAGAACTGGGCTATGGCGCCTACGGCGCGGGCGGCGTGATCCCCCCTCACGCCACGCTGAAGTTCGAAGTTGAACTGCTAGGCACCAAGGCTGCACCCGTATTGCAGATCGAGGACACCGTGGTCGGCGACGGCGCTGAAGCCACCCGCGGCAAGCGCGTGACCGTGCACTACACCGGCTGGCTGTACAAGGATGGCGAACAAGGCGCCAAGTTCGACTCCAGCAAGGACCGCAATGACCCCTTCGTGTTCCAACTGGGCGCGGGCATGGTCATCAAGGGCTGGGACAAGGGCGTGGAAGGCATGAAGGTAGGCGGCAAGCGCACCTTGATCATCCCCCCCGAAATGGGCTACGGCGCACGTGGTGCGGGCGGCGTGATCCCACCCAACGCCACCTTGAAATTTGAAGTGGAACTGCTGGCGGTGTAACCACGCCTGGACACCTGCTTTCAGCGCGACGGCCTGTCAATGACAGGCCGTTTTTTTCATGGCGGAAAGATATCGGGCATGCTTGCAACTACCGACTGGCAATATTTTTTGATAGCGGCCAGCGCTTGAAGAATCTACGTTTCCAATAGTTTCTGCTTTGAATTCCTTACCAATCAAGCGCAAGCAGCTATTGTTTTCTTAAAGCCTGGGAAGGCGTGAGCCAGCTGACCCCCACCGTCATGCCCACCCCCAGCAGCACGCCGAACACCCCGGCAGAGACGGGCTGCAAGCCCCACCACAAACCGTCGGGCAGCAAGGACGGCGGCACCCACTGCTGCACCCACGTGGTATGCGCAAGCATGTAGTACAGCGTCAACAGCAGGCCCGACAACATGCCCGCCACGGCACCCGAACGCGTTGCGCCACGCCAGAAAATGCCCAGCACCATGGCGGGCACAAAGGCCGATGCCGCAATCGAGAACGACGCTGCCACCATGGGCAGAATGTCCGAAGGGCGCTGTCCCGCCACAAAAGCCGCCAGCAAGGCAACGGTCATGAGCATGAACTTGGAGACGATCACACGCTGCTCGGGCGAAACCTTGCGCGAGCGGCGGTGAAAGTACAGATCGCGTACCAGGGCGTTGCTGATGGTCAGCAGCAAACCATCGGCCGTAGAAAGTGCCGCAGCCAGCCCGCCTGCGGCCACCAGGCCTGCGATTACATACGGCAGCCCCCCAATTTCCGGGGTCGCCAGCATGATGAGATCCGCTCCCAGACGCAACTCCCCAAACTGCAGAATTCCGTCGTGGTTCACGTCTTCCACGGACAACAGAGAAGCATCCACGCGCGCCCACTGCGCAATCCAGGTGGGCAACTCATCAAAGCGCACCCCCACCAAGTGGTTCATCACTTCCAGCTTGATGAGGGCTGCCAGCGCCGGTGCGGTCAGATACAGCAAGCCGATGAAAAACAGCGTCCAGGCAACCGATGTACGTGCTGCCGACACCGACGGTACGGTGTAGTAGCGCGAAAGCAGATGCGGCAATCCGGCCGTGCCCAGCATCAGGCAGAACATCAGGGCCAGAAAGTTGTTGCGTTCGTCGTTGAATTGCTCGCGCTCCTGCGGCGTGCCATCCGGATCACCGCCAAACGGCTGACTGTGGCGCGGCAATCCGGCCAGGGGTTGCGCCCGCTCGCGATATTCATGCAGCTGCTGGCGCCATTGCTGCTCGGCCTGTTGCGGACTATTGGGCAGGTTGGCATATTCACGGCTGGCCGCCACAATCTGGCCCACATCGCCATTGTTCGAACGCAAATAGCGGATGCGCTCATGCAACACCAAGCGCTCGCGCTCCAGCGCCAGTGGCACATCCTGCAGCTTGGCTTCCAGCAGATCTGCACGCTCGCTGTAGGTGTTCCGTACCGACAGCTCCTGCGCCGAGGACAGCAGCTGCGCTTCCAGTTCGGCAATCTTTTGCAGCTGGCTGGCATAGGCCACGGCGGCCACCGGATTGCCCAGTTGCTTGTAGGCCAGCCAGGACACGGGAATCAAAAAAGCCAGCAGGATGACCACATACTGCGCTACCTGTGTCCAGGTCACGGCGCGCATCCCCCCCAGAAACGAACAAAGCAGCACGCCGCCCAGCCCCAGCATGATACCGATCTCGAATTGCACGCCGGTCAGGCGCGAGGCAATCAGCCCCACACCATAGATTTGCGCCACCACATAAGTGAAAGAGCACAGCAC
>JAEYRT010000286.1 GCA_023435325.1 Pseudomonadota bacterium
ACCCAATAGGGACGTAGAACGAGTGACCGATGCGGAGGGCGTAGAGAAATACCGCTCCACCACAAACCAGTTGATAGCAAACATGAAAGCAAAAACCAGCACTGCGACTGCATAGTCTTTGGGCTTGCGATTTAAACGTTTGATAACACGGGCAACGGCAGCCTTAAATATCTCCTCCAGCCAACAAGGTTCTGCTGTAGAACCCTTATTTATTTCTTGATTCATTCTTCGATGCTGCGAAATGTGTTGCGCTGCATCATTGGGGTGTAAATACAGCCTGTCAATACCAAGCTTGCTTGCGAAGCAATGTGCATTCAAAGAATGACAGGCTCCCTAAAGAAAATACTTTGCGCCACTCCTTGCAATCAGCTAGGTTTGCGCAGTAAGCACTGCGCTCTTGAGGACTGGGTAATTTCTGTTGTTTCTATGTGAACGGGATTGGCGAGCGCGCTACCATCACTGATGGTCTTTTTTCACTGCTTGCAACCCCGCGAGTAGTCTTCCCCCCCTTGCGTCATGAACATTCTCTCCATCCAATCCCACGTCTCTTATGGCCACGTTGGCAATTCGGCGGCTGTGTTTCCGCTGCAGTGGCTGGGGCATGAGGTGTGGCCGGTCTACACCGTCAATTTCTCAAACCATACGGGCTACGGACAGTGGGGTGGATCGCCCATTCCTGCCAGTGAAGTGACGGCCATCATCCGCGCTATGGAGCAGCGCGGCGCACTGGCGCAGGTGGATGTGGTGCTGAGCGGTTATCAGGGTGGCACCGACATTGCCGACGCCATTCTGGATGCCGTGGCGCGCGTCAAGGCAGCCAATCCCAAGGCCACCTACACCTGCGACCCGGTGATGGGCAATGCCAAATCGGGCTGCTTTGTGAACCCGGCCATCCCCGTGCTGCTGCGCGAACGTGTGGTGCCCCGGGCCGATTTGGTGACACCGAATCAATTTGAATTGGGTTTTCTGGCAGGCATGGAAGTGAAGACACTGGAGCAAACATTGCAGGCTGTGGATGCCGTGATGGCCATGGGCCCACGCGCAGTGCTGGTAACCAGTGTGCATCGCCCCGATGCCGCACCTGGCACCATCGAGATGCTGGCTGCCGATGCCACCGGTGCGTGGATGGTGGCAACGCCCTATTTGCCCTTCAAACCCAATGGCTCCGGCGATGTAACCGCCGCGTTGTTCACAGCCCACTACAGCCAGCACTTTGGCAAAAGCTGCTGTGCCAAGCTGGCGCTGGAACGCACCACAGCTAGCATGTTCGAGTTGCTGGAACGCACCCTCCACAGCGGCAAGCGCGAGCTGCAGCTGGTTCAGGCACAGGATAGTTACGTCAACCCCAACATGCGCTTCCCGGCACGCCAAATTCGCTGAGCCGTGACAACTTGCGCTGCGCGGCAGAGTCTGCCCACAATGGATGCCATCGCAACCGGAGGCCACCATGGAACTGACCCTGCTGCGCGAGCAAGATGCCAACGCCTTGTGGGCGTTTGAAAACCTCCACCGCTCCTACTTTGAAAGCTGGATCAACGCGCGCAAGGCCAGCTTCTACACGCCTCTTGGGTTTGATCAGGCCCTGCAGACGGCGTTGTTGCAGCAGGCGGCAGATCAGGCCTGTCACTATCTCATTTGGCAAGGCGAGGAACTGGCCGGCCGCATCAATCTAACGGGCATTCAACGCCAGCACTTTCACAGCGCCTCTTTGGGCTATCGCATTGCGCCGAATTACAGTGGTCTTGGACTGGCCACCGAGGCCGTGCGGCAGATCATGGAAAAGGCTTTTCAGCTCCACCATCTGCAGCGCCTTCAAGCCACTGCCCGTCCTGAGAATCCAGCATCCATCCGCGTATTGCTGAAAAATGGTTTTCACCAGTTCGGCCACTCCAAATGCAGCATCGAGCTGCACCGACAATGGTTTGATCTGCTGTATTTTGAAGCCCACTCACCGACCTTGGTGACGCCGTCATCCAGGCAAAACCCGTAAGCAAGGCAGCGCCACATCCCGCAACATGACCAAGCCTGAAGTCAGGCGAGGGCCATGTCACGATCACATGCTCAGAAGGTTTCCCAATCGTCTTCCGCCGTGGTGGCCACTTGTTTGTCGTCTGTCTTGACTGGCGCAGATGGAAGCTTGCGCGGTGACGGTGCAGCAGCAGGCGCAGGGCGTGCAGGCGCCAGGGCTGGTGCCTGAGGAAGCACTGTTGCAGCTGCGCCAGGAGACACTGCGGATGCAGGCACATTCTGGGTCGCCGGACGCACACTGGCTGCATGGTCAGGCCGGTTTTTTTTGCCATCACTGCCGGGTAGCCGGAAGATGGCCACGGCCTGGGCCAGCTCTTCAGCCTGCTGACTCAAGGACATGGTTGCACCCGCCATTTCCTCCACCATGGCAGCATTTTTCTGGGTTGTCTGGTCCATGTGCGTTATGGCCTCGGCCACCTGCGCGACACCGTTGCTTTGCTCGCCGCTGGCGTGGCTGATGTCCGTGATGAGCTGTGTGACCTTGCGAATTTCCAGAATCGCCTGCTCCATGGTTTCCCCGGCGTGGGCCGCCTGCAAATTGCCCTCTTCAATCTCGGCCACACTGTGGCTGATGAGCTGCTTGATCTCCTTGGCGGCTTCCGCACTGCGCCCTGCCAGTGCGCGCACCTCTCCGGCCACGACAGCAAAGCCACGCCCATGTTCTCCTGCACGAGCGGCTTCCACAGCTGCGTTCAGCGCCAGGATATTGGTCTGAAAAGCGATGCCATCAATCACTCCAATGATGTCGGCAATCTTTTTGCTGCTGGAGTCAATGCCTTGCATGGTCTGCACGACACGGCGTACGGCCTCTCCGCCCTCTGTCACCACGCGCTGCGCCTCGCGGGTGCGCTGATCTGCAGATTGCGCATGATCGGCATTGTGCGCCACGGTAGAGCCCAGCTCTTCCATGGCTGCAGCGGTCTGCTCCAGTGCGCTGGCTTCACTCTCGGTGCGGGTGGCCAGGTCCTGATTGCCCTGGGCAATCTGTTCACTCGCGACTGCCACGCTGTGCGCTTGTTCCTGCACCGTGCGCACCACTTTGGTCAAGCCTGCGCTGGTGTTGTTCATCGCGTCCAGCAGGTGACCGATTTCATCCTTGCGATCGCTGTGAATGTGGACGGTCAGGTCTCCGTCGGCAATGGCATCGGCCATGCGGCTGGCCTGATCCAGAGGGCGTACGATCATGCGACGCACCAACCAGAACCAGACCCCGGCAAGCATCAGAACAGCTGCCAGACCCATGGCAGCAAACTTCAGAATCAGGGCCTGCGTTTCCGCCACGAATTCATCGACGTATGCGCTGGAAGCAAAAACCCAGTTCCAGGGCGCATAGTGATCAAACACTGCAATCTTGTCGCGCGCCGCTTCTTCTCCAGGATTGGTCCATGGATAACGCACGCTGCCCTGCTTGCGTTCCAGCATGTCCCGAATGAAATAGTTGCCGTTGCTGTCCTGGGATCCGATGATGTTGTTGCCTTCCTGCAGCGGATGCACGATGAGTTGCCCCCGCTGGCGGTCTTCTTCCGCCGACAGCACAAAGTAGTAGCCGGTCTGACCTACCTGCAAGGCCCGGATCGATGCCTTGAGGTTCTCCAGCAACTGTGAGAAATCCTGGCCCACGAAAGCAATGCCCACGGTTTTTCCGCTGGCGTCTTTCAGCGGACGGTAATGCGTCATGAACTGGCGGCCGAACAAGCTTGCCAGCCCCATATAGAGTCCCGACCGCCCTGTACTGCGGAAAAAGCAGGGTGTGCATGATCCAGTGTCGTGCCCGTGGCAAGCTCACCTTTTTCATTTATCAAGGTGGTGGCAATGCGCAGAAAGTCGCGATTGGCTTGCAATGCGAACACCGTGGCTACGGCACCTGTGTTCTGTGTAAAAGCCTGGAGATGGGGGCTATTGCCATTGAGCAACCGCCCATCAAGATACAGCAACGGTTTGCCATCGCCCGAGTCCAAATGGATGTTGCCCTCAAGGCTATGCGCCAAGCTATCGGCCAAAACTTGCGTGCGCTGACGCAGGTCCTTGTCATTGGACTCAATGAACCGATGCAGCATCTGAATGCCCTGCTGCATTTCATTGAGGAGCTTTTCCTCCAAGGATTTGCTCACCCCCCAGGCGATGCCCAGTACCAGCACACCCAGAATGGAGGTGACCCAGATAAAGTTGGTAATAGCAAGCTTGGTGCTTAAGCCTTGGTTGCGCCAATAGCGTTGGCCTATGTGCATTCGCTCTCTTCCCCTTTTGTATTTCTACGCATTGATCAGACAAGATGCGCCATACATGCATGGCCTGTCATGTATGGCTTGCTATCTCAAAGCAGATATCCATCAAGCGTAGCGAGAGCGATCAGGCAAATTGACACGCATCAACTTGAAACTATTTGTTTCCATACCCGAACTGCCAACCAAATACTTCCCGGCAAGCTTCCAAAAGGTCGGCCATGCAATGGCTGCATGCCGTTTCTATCGCGGTACAGGACGCTGAGCCCGTAGGGCTCGGGCCATCGCCAAAATTATGGGTACGAAAAAATAGCGATGGCACTGTTCGTCTGGCCATCAATCACCGTTCGATTGTTTCCATCATCCTCGGCCTGACACAGGAGCACATCCGCTCGGTGCAAAGCGCGACTGAGCGAATCATCGTCACGCACCTGGGCTACGCTGAAGCTGGCAGTGAGTGGCCTGTCATTGGACCAATTCTGCTGCCGCATGCCGGCATTGAACCGCTCGACCAACGCCTGCGCGTCAGCGACGTCCATGTTGCGCAGGGCCAAAGCGAACTCCTGCTCCCCCACACGTGCAACCAGATCGCCTTCACGAGTGCAGGCTTGCAATAAGCGCGCAAAGCCGCGTAGCACGGAACGACTGGTGGCTGCGCCATACTGCTGTTCAAAGTGTGCAAAGCGATCCAGCTCGCAAAACACGATGACCGTGATTGCTTGATCACTGAGCCGTGTTCCACAGGACTTTTCGAAACCATTGCGATTGAGCAAGCCTGTAAGTGCATCACTGTCACGTTCTGCAGCGCAGCCAAAAGAGTTGTCTTGGAAAGCGCATGCCAGCATCACCCCTGACAAAGCAGCTGCCAGCAAGGACAACAAAGCGCTGGAAGTGTTGAATACGTCCCAGTAGCTGCCCTGCAAACTCGGGCTTGCAATGAAACTTGCAACAAAGATGCTGTAGACCCACAGCAAGGCGCCTTCGACTTGATGACGCTTTGCACAGTGGCGCACGATGATAAATACATGCCCTAGGACAAGCGCAAAAATCCAGGGGATCAGCAACTGGTAGAGATGAACATTCAACTCGATTTGCTTAAACATGCCAAAACCGAGCATCAAACACAGGGCGCTACCCACGATCACATTCAAATTTACCGAGCGTCCCCAGCGCATTGCCACAGACTGCGCCACTCCACATATCCCTGCCCAATAAAGAAATACCACGCCAAATTGCACATACCAAGGCATGGCTGGCGTTTGCAGGTGTTCGGCACAGGCCAGGATGAGCAGGCCCACGCACAGCCACAACAGATAAAAATGCTTAGGACGGTAAATCCATCCGAGCAAGACTACAGCTGCCGCAAGAAGCAGCAACAACGATGCCTGGGATAGCGTATACAGTGTTTCCAACCAGCTCATAAATGCAATGCGCGCCTACAAATGTCACATCCAGCTTGTCAGTTCAAGACTTTGTTACAACAGGCTAAACGAGCTTCATCTAATAAAAAGCAAGACAAATTCGCATGTTTGAGCTTTTGTGAAAATTACATTTATTTTTCGAAAATCCCAAAACAAAAGCAAAAATCATTCATAAGTTTCATGTTTTTTGACTTTTTTATGCGCCTGACAAGATAAGAATCATGTCTGGTATTGGTACAAGACCAGGGGATATTGAGAGCATTCTGTCTAGCCCCTGAAATGCTTGATGCACGATGCATCTGCGTCCTCGCTGCCAGCCCTGCGGGTTGTGTTCACCTTGTGTCCTTTTCGCTTAAGGTTGTGTTTTATGCCTGCCACGATTGCCCCCTACTCACAGCTTCACCAGCTCTTTATTGATGGCCAATGGCTTGAAGGCCAATCCAGCCGCATCAATACTGATATTGATCCCTATACGGGAGCCACCTTGGCTGAAATCAAGCAGACCACACGGGAGCAGCTGAACACTGCCTATGCTGCGGCCAAGAAAGCGCAAGAAGTCTGGGCACAGTCCCTGCCACCAGAGCGCACGGGCCTGTTGATGCGCGTCGTCCAGATCCTGGAGCAGCGCGCCGAAGAGATCATTGGCTGGATCATTCGCGAATCCGGCAGTACCCGTTTGAAGGCCACCATTGAGCTGATGAGTGCCAAAGGCATTGTGATGGAAGCAGCCAGTTTCCCTTCACGCATGGCCGGCGACCTTTTGCCTTCCATCTTTCCGGGACAATCAAGCCGTGTTTACCGTGAACCGCTGGGCGTCATCGGCGTCATCAGCCCCTGGAATTTCCCATTTCACCTGAGCATGCGCTCCATCGCCCCGGCGTTGGCGACAGGCAATACCGTGGTGCTCAAACCTGCCAGCGATACACCCGTCACCGGCGGTACCTTGCTGGCCGCGATTTTTGAAGAAGCAGGCGCACCTGCAGGCACGATCAACGTGGTGGTGGGTGCAGGCAGTGAAATTGGCGATGCATTTGTGGAGCATCCCACGCCGCACCTCATTTCTTTTACAGGTTCCACCCCGGTCGGCCAGGGTATTGGCAAGCTGGCAACCAGTGGCAAGCACCTCAAACGTGTAGCGCTGGAATTAGGCGGCAATGCGCCGATAGTGGTGCTTGATGACGCAGACATAGAAGATGCGGCGGCGGGCGCCGTGGCAGGGCGCTTTCTGCACCAAGGCCAGATTTGCATGAGCACCAACCGCGCCATCGTGGATGCCAAGGTCTATGACCAGTTTGTGGCGGCCGTGGAAAGGCGCGTCAAAACCTTGAAATACGGCAATCCCGATTTGATGGAGTCCGCCATAGGCCCCATCATCAACAGCAGGCAATTGCAGGATATTCAGCAAAGGATTGCCCATGCACTGCAAGATGGCGCCCGCCTGATCATCGGAGGGGAAGCTCAGGGCAATGTGCTTCCTCCGCATGTGCTGGCCGATGTTGATCCGGAATGGGCAATAGCCAAGGAAGAATCTTTTGGACCGGTACTGCCCATCCTCAAAGCACGCGATGAAGCCCATGCTCTGGAATTGGCCAATGCGACCGAATATGGCTTGTCCAGCAGCGTCTATACCCAGAACCTGGAACGCGGCGTGCGCTTTGCGCGTGGCATCGAGGCTGGCATGACCCACGTCAACAACATGACGGTCGGCGATCAGCCGAACGCTCCGTTTGGTGGAGAAAAGAACTCGGGGCTAGGCCGCTTCAATGGACACTGGATTTTGGAAGAGTTCACACGCACGCACTGGATCACAGTGCAGGAACAAGGCAAAGCGCAATACCCACTGTAAGACTGGCTGGCCCGGCGCTCGGAGTAAACCCCTTGTGATCATGCGCCAGCCATGTCACATTGAGTGCCAAGCATGTGCTTTGACATGTTCTTTTGCGGAGAGACGCCATGACAACTGTTGCCCCCATCAACCTCGACAAACTACGGAATGCCGTACAAAAGTTTGGGGCGATGAGCTTTACCACTTCACAAGTGGCTGCTGACTATCACCGTGATGAAGGCCTCGTGGGCAGCGGTGACACGGAACGCTTTGAAGATTTGCTGCGTCGTCACGCTTCCTTGCTAGGCATCGCACCTCAACCTTCCAGCGCCGGTGGCGATACGGTGTGGCAAGCCTTGTGAGAGCCCCACTGGCCCATGAAAAAAGCACACCTTGACGCTTTTTTCATGGGTGCCGCGCGATGTATGCCGCAGTCGCCATCAGTGGTGGTTGCCGTTGACACCGTAACGCAGGCGATAGGTCAGCACACGTTCATGGTGCTGGGCCATTTCACCTTCACCACCTCGCGCTTCCAGATAAGCCAGCAAGTCGGACAGGTTGGCAATTGCGCACACGTGCAGCCCCAGCTGGTTTCGCACGTATTGCACGGCGCTATGGTCCACATCCTTGCCGTGCTCGGTCGCTTTTTCCTGGCGATCCAAAGCAATCGCTACAGCGTGCGGCGTGGCGCCTGCCGCTTGGATCAAGGCAATGGATTCACGAGCCGCAGTGCCGGCACTCATCACATCATCAATGATGAGCACACGGCCTTGAAGGGGCGCACCGACCAGCGTGCCACCTTCTCCGTGGTCCTTGGCTTCCTTGCGGTTGTATGCAAACGGCACGTTCTTGCCCATGCGAGCCAGCTCCACGGCAACCGTGGCCGCCAGTGGAATGCCCTTGTAGGCAGGCCCGAAGACCATGTCGAATTCCAAACCGCTGGCAACAATGGCTTTTGCATAGAATTCCGCTAAGCGTGCCATTTTGGCACCGTCATCGAACAAGCCGGCATTAAAGAAATAGGGGCTCATACGTCCCGCCTTGGTCTTGAACTCCCCAAAGCGCAGTACGCCCGATTGCACGGCAAACTGCACAAACTCTTGCGCCAGTTGAGTGTTCTGTTCCTGCTGCGCGCCACTGATAGACATGGATTCTTCCCTTTTTAAATTGACCAGCCTCAACCTCAACGGCATCCGCTCTGCCGCATCCAAAGGTGTGGAGGAATGGATTGCGGCTTCCGGCCCGGATTGTATTTGCGTGCAAGAGGTCAAGGCCCAAGCTGCGGATATTGAAGGCAAGTTCGACACCCTGGCCGGCATGCGCGGCGTCTTTCATTATGCGCAGAAAAAAGGCTACTCGGGCGTGGGCATTTACAGCCGGCATGAGCCCAGCGATGTGATTGCGGGGTTTGATCCCGAGGAGTTCGATGCCGAAGGGCGATACGTGGAAGCGCGCTTTGATACGCCCACACGCAAGTTCTCCATCATCAGCAGCTACTTTCCCAGTGGCTCTTCAGGTGAAGAGCGGCAAGCCGCCAAATTCCGCTTTCTGGACAAGATGCACACCCACCTGATGCACCTGAAGCGCGAGCGCGAATTTGTGCTGTGCGGTGACATCAACATCGCCCACCGCAAAGAAGACCTGAAAAACTGGCGCGGCAACCAGAAAAACAGTGGTTTCACCCCCGAAGAGCGGGCCTGGATGGACATGCTGCTGGCCGACAACGCCACCGGCGGCATCAAAGACGTCTACCGTTGCCTCCAACCCGACACCACCGATGAGTGCTACAC
>JAEYRT010000302.1 GCA_023435325.1 Pseudomonadota bacterium
CTACAACATCAACGCCGATGTGGTGGCCAGCAAGTTGGCAACCGTGCTGCAGGCGGAAAAGTTGGTGATGCTGACCAATATTCCTGGCGTGCTGAATAAAGAAGGCCAGTTGCTGACGGATTTAACCTCGCGCGAGATTGATGGCCTGTTTGCGGACGGCACCATCTCTGGCGGCATGCTGCCCAAGATTTCCGGGGCGCTGGATGCTGCCAAGGCTGGCGTGAATGCCGTGCACATCATTGACGGCCGTGTGCCGCACTCGATGCTGCTGGAAATTCTGACGGACCAGGCCTACGGCACGATGATCCGTAGCCACTGATGCTCCAAAGCCAACGCTGGGCACCGCCAAGGTCCCGGCGTTTTTTTTGGCCGGGGCACGGCTTATTCCCGAGTGCCGCGAAACCTCACTAATATCGATTGATTCGTTGTGGGCGCAGCTCCCTGTATGGGCTGCACCATCTCAAGCCATGTAGCGCCAGTCACAGAAAAGGCGCGCATAAGGGGGCAAGTGATGCGGCTTTTGTTGGTGGAAGACGATTTGATGGTGGCCAGCGGCATCAAGCTGGGGCTGACCGATGCGGGTTATGCCGTGGACTGGGTGAGCAGTGCCGAGCGGGCGCTGGAGGTGCTGGCCCAGGAATCTTTCGATATTGCGATTCTGGACATTGGTCTGCCGGGCATGGATGGCCTGGGGCTGCTGAACCGCATGCGCGCCAAGGACATGGCCTGTGCGGACATGCCGGTGCTGATGCTGACGGCGCGTGATGGTCTGCATGACCGCGTGCGCGGGCTGGACCTGGGGGCAGATGACTACATGGTCAAACCCTATGAATTGCCGGAGCTGCTGGCACGTCTGCGGGCGCTGCTGCGCCGCTCGCAGGCGGCCAACAGTGCCGTGCTCAGTTTTGGTCCGCTGGCGCTGGATACGGCGGCGCGCAGTGCAGGCGTCTGGTCGGGTGGCCAGGAAGGTGTGGGGGAGATGCACACCATCGATCTGGGGCCACGCGAATGGACCGTGCTGGAGTATCTGCTGATCCACGCCCCCAAGCCTGCGAGCAAGGACAAGCTACTGCAAGCGCTGACCGGTTGGGACAAGGAGATCACGCCGAATGCGGTGGAGGTGTATGTCTCGCGCTTGCGTGCCAAGCTGGAGCCGCATGGGGTGGCGCTGCGTTCCATCCGCGGGTTTGGTTACCGGCTGGACTTGGTGCAGGCAGAAACGCTGGTGACTTGAGTGGATGTGAACCCAATGATTTAAATAGCGGCTTGCGCTTGCTGCACAAGCGTTTCAGCATAAAAACATGCTGAAAGCTTGATGAATCAAGCGCTGGCTGCTCTTTTTTTATTCTGATGCAGTTGCTTGTGCGCAAACGTCTGGCAGCCCTGCTGCTTCCCATGTCAGTGCCTGTGCTGGGACTGGTGGCGGCGGCTGCCTGGCTGGGATACAGCGTGGCGGCACAGTTTGAACGCCATCCGGCACAGTCTCCCGCGCTGGGTGAGGTGCTGGTGGCGGTGTTGCCGGCATTGCTCATGCTGGTGGTGCTGGCCGTCATGGCGCACCTGGCTGCGCGCAAGGCGCTGGCGCCGTGGGTGAGTCTGGCGCAGGAAGTGCAGTCGCGCACGGCCAAGGATTTGAGCCCTATCGAGATTGCGGCGGATGCACCCTCGGAGGTGCAGGTCATGGCGCAGGCACTGAATCACTTGTTCGCACGGGCCAGCGCCGAGAGCGATGCGCAGCAGCGCTTCATTGCCGATGCCGCGCACCAGTTGCGCACACCGCTGGCAGCGCTGCAGTCACAGGTGGAGGCCTGGGCGCTGATGGCGCAGGCCGCACCCGCCAAAAGCATTTTGCTGCCGCAGGAACAGGTCGAGCGCCTGCGCCGTGCCTCGCGGCGCACCACGCAGCTGGCCAATCAGCTGCTGGTGCTTTCGCGGGTGGACAGTGGCCTGGGGCAGGGAATGGCGGCGCAACGCGTGGACATCAAAAGCCTGTGCGAGGCGCTGTTCGAATCGTTTCTGGACGCGGCGATTGCCAAGAACCTGGACCTGGGGCTGGAAGCCAGCGCAGCCCATGTCAGCGGTCAGGAATGGCTGCTGCGCGAAATGATCAGCAACATCCTGGACAACGCCATCAAGTACACGCCCCAGGGCGGGCAGGTGACGCTGCGCTGCGGCCGCCGCGAGGTCGAAGGGGGTGGGCCGCGTGTTTATGTGGAGATTGAAGACAATGGGCCGGGCGTACCCCTGGGGGAATACGCCCGCCTGACGCAGCGCTTTTACCGCGTGGCCGGCTCCATGGCGGATGGTTCCGGTCTGGGGCTGGCCATTGTGGAGGAAATCGCCCAGGTCCATGGTGCACAACTGGGCTTCAGAGCCGGTTCTGATGGACGGGGCTTATGCGTTCTGCTCTTATTTAAAGAGTAAAAAGATAGATGAAGTTAATCTGACAGACGGTTACTTTTCTGATTTCTGTGTGAGAATGGATCGATTTACCTGTGATTTGCATGCCTTATGTCCGTATCTGAAGTTCTGAGCCCTCTGACCGAAACAGCCGAGACTGTAGTTGCTAAAGCTACTTTGGAGGAGCCACCGCGCACGCGCAAGCGCCCAAAACCGGGTGAGCGTCGTGAGCAGATTCTTCAGGCACTGGCCGCCATGCTGGAAAAGCCCGGTAGTGACCGCATCACCACTGCCGCGCTGGCCGCCAGTCTGTCGGTGAGCGAAGCTGCGCTGTACCGCCACTTTGCAAGCAAGGCACAGATGTTCGAAGGCCTGATCGACTTCATCGAACAGTCGGTTTTCTCCCTGGTGCAGCAAGTGGCCGGCCGAGATGGCGAGATGCTGGAGATCACACCCGAGGACGGCGCACGCCGTGCGGCGCGCATTGTGGCGCTGGTGCTGCAGTTTGCCGAGCGCAACCCCGGCATGGTGCGCGTGCTGGTGGGCGATGCCCTGCTGCTGGAGCACGACCGCCTGCAGGCCCGCATGAACCAGTTTTTTGACCGCATCGAATCCACCTTGCGCCAGTGCCTGCGTCCCGCAGCAGGTGCACTGGGTTCCGCATCGCCCACGGTGGAAGCGCAGGTGGCAGCCAGTGTGCTGATGTCGTTCGTGCAGGGCCGCCTGCAGCGCTTTGTACGCACGGGCTTCCGCCGTCTGCCCACGGAACACCTGGACGCCAGCCTGGCAATGATGATCTAAACCTTCCCGGGCTTGTCCGGAATGTACAAAAGGGCGACATCGCAAGCGGTCGCCCTTTTGGGTTTTTAGCTGTTGCTTTTATTCTTTCTGGTGTGATGCGGCCAGCGTCTCTCAAGGGGGTGGACGATAAAAACGCACGAGCGTGCGGAAATTTGCGCAAGCCAAGGGTTTGCACCTATGCGCAAAGCGAAGAGAAGTTTTACGATAAAAAAAGAACGGACGTTCGTTTTTATTGGTAGTCCATGTCTTCCACTCCACACAATTTCCCTACCATCCCCCCCGTATCACTGGCCAGCCGCAAGCAGCGCGGCACGCCTAGCGCGCACCGTATTTCGCCCAAGGGGCTGCAGACCAAAGCCCATATCGTGGATACGGCCCTGCAACTGGCCATGCACAACGGCCTGGAAAGCCTGTCGATAGGCGGGCTGGCCGAAGCCACGCATATGAGCAAGTCGGGGGTGTTTGCCCATTTCGGCTCGCGTGAAGAACTGCAGATTTCGGTCATCCGCGAATACCACCACCGCTTCGAGCAGGAAGTGTTCTATCCGGCCCTGCAGGTGGAGCGCGGCCTGCCGCGCCTGCGTGCCCTGTTTGATAACTGGATGAAGCGCACCACGATCGAGCTGGACTCGGGCTGCATCTATATCAGCGGCGCCATTGAATTCCACGACAACATCGGCCCCGTGCGCGATGCCCTGGTCACCTCGGTGGCGACATGGCATGCCGCGCTACGCCGCGCAATCGCGCAGTGCAAGGAGCTGGGCGACTTGCTGGCCGATGCCGATGAAGACCAGATTCTTTCCGAGATCCACGGCCTCATCCTGGTGCTGCACTACGAGGCGCGCTTCATGCGCAGCCCCGGTGCGCTGCAGCGGGCGCTCACAGGTTTTGACAACATTTTGCTGCGCCATGGTGCGTCAGCGGCCAACGCCTGAACCATCTTTCAAGCCTTTCACATATTGACTTGCTGATCCACGAGGAGACCAACCATGCCTAGCTACAACCCGCCACTGCGCGACATGCAGTTCCTGATGCACGAAGTATTCAATCTGGAAACCGAATACAAGGCACTGCCCAAGCACGCGGAAGTCGATGCCGACACCATCAATGCCGTATTGGAAGAAGCGGGCAAGTTTGCCGCTAACGTGGCCTTCCCCTTGAACATCAGCGGTGACGAAGAAGGCTGCAAGCTGGACCAGACCACGCATGAAGTGACCACCCCCAAGGGCTTTAAAGAGGCCTATCAGCAGTTTGTGGAAGGCGGCTGGCCTGCGCTGTCGTGTGACCCCGAGTACGGCGGCCAGGGCCTGCCCTTTGCGGTCAACTCTGCACTCTACGAAATGCTCAACAGTGCCAACCAGGCGTGGACCATGTACCCCGGCCTGTCGCACGGAGCCTACGAAGCCCTGCACGCACACGGCTCTGACGAACTAAAAGCCAAGTACCTGCCCAAGCTGACCAGCGGCGAATGGACCGGCACCATGTGCCTGACCGAGCCCCACTGCGGCACCGACCTGGGCTTGCTGCGCACCAAGGCCGAGCC
>JAEYRT010000001.1 GCA_023435325.1 Pseudomonadota bacterium
GGGAGCCTGAAAGGGCTCGCAGCGTGATCAACGAACACCTGCGCTTTGTGCACCACAAGCTCGCCCAAGCCGACGAAGATGCGGCCAGACTTCAACGTCTGGACCGTCTTTCCACTTCCGTTGTCACTTCACCATGATCATTTCCTCCACCACCGACTATCGGGCCGCCGCCCAAAAACGCCTGCCACCTTTTCTCTTCCATTACATCGATGGTGGCGCGTATGCCGAGAAAACCCTGGCCAGCAATGTCGATGACCTGGCCAGCGTCGCACTGCGCCAGCGCGTGCTCAAGGACATGAGCCAGTTGGACACCAGCATCGAGTTGTTTGGCGAAAAGCTGAGCCTGCCCGTGGCACTGGCTCCCGTCGGGCTGACCGGCATGTTCGCGCGTCGCGGCGAAGTGCAGGCGGCCCTGGCTGCCGATCAAAAAGGCCTGCCCTTCACCATGTCCAGCGTTTCAGTCTGCCCGATTGAAGAGGTTGCACCCAAGCTCAGCCGTCCGATGTGGTTTCAGCTGTACGTGCTCAAGGATCGCGGCTTCATGAAAAATGCGCTGGAACGCGCACAGGCAGCCGGTGTATCGACGCTGGTGTTCACGGTGGACATGCCCGTGCCTGGCGCCCGCTACCGAGATGCCCACTCCGGCATGAGCGGCCCCAATGCCGCCATGCGCCGCTATCTGCAATCCATCACGCACCCGCGCTGGGCGCTTGACGTGGGTTTGCAGGGGCGCCCGCACACGCTGGGCAATATTTCGACCTATCTGGGCAAGAACGTGAGCCTGGAAGACTACATGGGCTACCTGGGGGCCAACTTCGATCCATCCATCTCCTGGAAGGATTTGGAGTGGATCCGTGACTTCTGGAAGGGACCGATGCTCATCAAGGGCATTCTTGATGCCGACGATGCGCGCGATGCTGTGCGTTTTGGTGCAGACGGCATCATCGTCTCCAACCACGGTGGCCGTCAGTTGGACGGAGTGTTGTCCTCCGCCCGCGCGTTGCCTGCGATTGCCGATGCAGTCAAGGGGCAGATCAAGATTTTGGCGGACTCCGGTGTGCGCAATGGCCTGGACATTGTGCGCATGCTGGCACTGGGAGCGGACTGCACCATGATTGGCCGCGCCTTCATCTACGCACTGGCGGCCGAAGGCGGCGCCGGGGTGAGCAACCTGCTGAACCTGCTTGAGAAGGAAATGCGTGTGGCCATGACCCTGACCAGCGTGAAAAATGTGGCCGAAATCACGGGCGACCTGCTGGTGCGCGAGCCATAAGCCCTCGCACACATGCGCCAGGCTGGCATGGCATGTGTGCCCTACTCGCGCGCTCCCGCGCCACGCACCTCCAGTTCCACGCTGTCATGCAGCCTGCCGGTGGCATCGCGCAACTCCAGGCGATGGCGTCCCGGCCAGGGCAACCATTCCACCCGGTTGCAGCGCCCAATCTCGCGGCGCAGCACCTGCTGCGGCTGGTGTGTGACCAGTTGCCAGCGCAGGCTGCGGCTCTGCGTCTGTGTCATCTCCGCCGGCCCCGCAGGGTGAGCTTGCAACTGCAGGCGCTGGTGCTGCGGCGGAATGTCGGGGTCCAACGCCAGCACCGTGCCACTGACCGGTTGGGCAATGCGTGCCCGCCAGGGTGAGGTACTTTTTTCCGTAGCAGCTTTCGCCTGCCGGTGCTCGTTTTCAATGTGATAAGTATCTGAACTCATTACTGCACCGGCGCTGACAGCTTCTTTGCTGATAGCAAAAACCGCTGACTGCGTCCCTTCCAGAAACCATTCCTCGCGCGCTGGCTCCAGGGTTTGACCAGGGTTGGCTGACACAAAGCGCACACGCTGGCGTTGCACACCAGCAGGCGCAGCAGGGGCGCTACTGGGCTTTTGCGCATGCAGCCCGGCCATGATGTCCGCCCAGATGGGAGCGGCGCCGCTGCTGCCACTGACGCCATGCATGGCCGCCCCCGAGGCATTACCCACCCACACCCCGACGGTGTAGTGCTGCGACCACCCCACAGCCCAGTTGTCGCGCATATCCTTGCTGGTGCCGGTTTTCACCGCGGTCCAAAAACGCGTTCCCAGCACACTGTCCAGCCCAAAGGTGGCTGCGCGTGCTTGCGCATCGGCCAGAATGTCGCCCACCACGAAAGCGGCCTGCGGTGACACAGCCTGCAGCGCTTCCTCCGGGGCTGCCGCCGCTGACCACGCAGGTGCCACAGCGGTGTAACGCCCACCATTGGCCAGGGCACGATAAGCATTGGTCAGGTGCAGCAAAGGCACTTCGGCACTGCCCAATGCCAGGCTGTAGCCATAAAAACCGGCGCTTTCGCGCAGCGGAAGGCCCAGGCGGCGCAATTGCAGAAAAAAGGCATCGGGCGTCACCATGACCAGGGTGCGCACCGCTGGCACATTCAGCGAAGCCGCCAGCGCCAAACGCGTTGAAACCCAGCCCTTGAAGCGCCGGTCATAGTTCTGCGGGATGTACAGCCCGGAAGGTGTGGCGATCTGCGCAGCCGAGTCTTCGAGCAGGGAAGCTGCCGTCAACCGCCGCTCATCCAAGGCCTGAGCATACAGAAAGGGTTTCAGCGTGGAACCTGGCTGGCGCCATGCCAGCACGCCATCGACTTCACCAGCCTGGCTGAGGCTGCCGGAAGAACCCACCCACGCCAGCACTTGCGCACTTTGGTTGTCCAGCACCACAACCGCTGCATCTTCCACATGGCGTCCCTGCAGCTCGCGCAGATGGCGTTGCACGCTTGCCAGCGCCAAACGCTGAATGGGTGCACTGAGGGTACTGCGCAGGCCACCCTCTGGCTCCGGTGGCTGCGCCGCACGCACTTCGGCCCACACACGCTGCGCCCAGTGCGGCGCGATGCCTTCCGTGGCAGGCCACAAGCGTGCCCGCAAAGCCTGCGCCGTGCGCCACTGCACCATGCTGCAATCGCGGCCGCCGGGTTGCTCTGCATGCAGCTGCGCCTGCAGGGCCTGCCAGACACCGCATGCACGCTGGGCCACCACTTCTGCACCTGCATTGGGGCCACGTACCAGTGCTGCCGTAATGGCGGATTCCACATCATCCAGCCCATGCGGCGCCTTGCCGAACAGGGTGCGGCTGAGCGCATCCACCCCCACCAGCTCGCCACGAAATGGGAGCAGGTTCAGATAGGCTTCCAGAATTTCGTCCTTGCGCCAGTTGCGCTCCAGCTGCGTGGCCGCCAGCGCCTGCCCCAGCTTCTGCCCCACGCTGCGCCCTTGACTGCTGGCCCGCCAGTCCTCATCCAGCAAACCCGCCAGCTGCATGGTGATGGTGCTGGCCCCCCGCGTCTTGCTGTGCCACAGATTGGCCCAGGCAGCGGCGGAAACCGCCTTCCAGTCCACCCCGCTGTGCGCGTAAAAGCGTTGGTCCTCACTGACCACCAAGGCCAGGCGCAGAGCAGGAGACACATCGCTCAATGCCACCCATTGGCCACGACGCACCTGCCTGTCGGTACGCAGACGCTGCAGCACCTGGCCCTCGCGCGAGAGGATGTAGGTTTCGGAAGGCACGAAGCTGCCGCGTACTTCCTGCGGGCTGGGCAAGGCCCATGTGCCCAAGGGCATGCTGCATGCCAATGCGACCAGCCAGTGCCTGCGCAATCAAGCCTCCTTACGCGCCGATCACCACGCGCACGGGCTGGTGGTCTGAGGCCTGTGTGACACTGTCAACGTCAAAACTGCACACTTGGCTGCGCAGGCTGTCACTGACCCAGACAAAGTCGCAGGCGCCGGGTTCGGGGCCGAATTCTCGGTCATATAGGCGGAAGGTCGGTGGCTGTGCCGTGTCAGGGTGCAGCACGGACCAGGCATCGTTCCAGCGTGCGCCCACGACACCTTCCGGCCAGCCCGCTTCCAGGCATTCGATCACCGTGGCTTCCGAGGCCAGCGCGCTGTACTCCGACTCGTGCGCCTCCAGATTGAAGTCGCCGCACAACACGGCATGCGCGGTATGGGGCTTGTCCTGAAAAGGGCTGCCATCGGCTGCAGGTGCAGGCGGCGCGCACGCTTGCGACAACGCCTCTAAATGCATGCGGCGCAAATAACGCACCTGCGCCATACGCTGGCGGCGGGAGAAAAACTCCAGGTGCGTGGTCATCACACGCACCGGCCCCAGCTCCGGGTCTTGCACCGTCACCACGGTACACATGCGCGGCATGCTGCGCACCCCAGGCTCCGGGGGGTAAGGCAGCGGATAGTGCTGTACCTGCAGCACCGGCAGGCGAGTGGCAATCAGGTTGCCAAACTGCTGATGCCCTGCCGCTGTCCACTCCTGCACGGCAGCGCCGAACACCAGCTGCCAGCCCGGCAGCAAGGCTTGCAGCTGTGCCACCTGATCCTGCGGCGCTCCGCGCAGCTGGGGGTAGTTCACGGCAATTTCCTGCAGGCACAGCACATCACACGCTCCCATGGCGTTGACGGTCTGCACGATACGTTCCGGGCTGACGCTGCCATCCAGTCCACAACACCACTGGGTATTCCAAGTTACCAAACGCATGGACTCTCTTTCTCAGCAAACGAGGTTTTGTAATCTTGCATCTTCTGTGAATTCTGCGGCACGATAACGAGTCTTTGCCGTTACCGATGAGCGACGTGCCCTCAAAGACATTTTTTTGAATTTCGCGCAGCATGGACACCACATTTTGTACCGACACCTGGCAACGCAACCTGCCTTTGTTTCAGGCCACCGTGGCATTGCCTTTCAATCGCGAGCTGGCGGCAGGTACCCTCAGCCGTGCAGTGTTTCGCCACTACATGATCCAGGATGCACACTACCTAGTCGCCTTTGGCCGCGCGTTGGCGGTGGCTGCCGGCAAGGCCGATGATGCCGATGGTGTGGTGCAATTTGCCGCCGCCGCACAAGAAGCCGTAGTGGCCGAGCGCGAACTGCACTACAGCTTCATGCGCGAGTACGCCATCTCACCCGAAGAATTTGCCCGCACGCCGCTGTCGCCCACCTGCCACCACTACTGCCACTTTTTGCAGTCCGTGGCCTGGAGCCGTCCTTACCCCGTCGCGCTGGCGGCGCTGCTGCCGTGCTTTTGGATTTATGCCGAAGTCGGCGTAGAGCTGCAAAAGCACAGCGTGCCCGGCAATCCTTACCAAAGCTGGATTGACACCTATGGTGGCGACGAATTCCACACCCATGTGCGCGCCGTGCGTGAGACCATCGACCGTATCGCCGCGCAAGCAGATGCCAAGACGCTGGTGGAAATGCACACGGCCTACACCGATGCCGCGCGGCTGGAGTGGATGTTTTGGGACAGTGCACACCGCATGCAAACTTGGGCGTGTTAAGGCTGCTTCTTTTTACTTGATCCCCGCACGCATAAAACTTTGCACGAACTGGCGCTGAAACAAGATAAACGCAATCAGCAGCGGCGCCGAAGTCATCAAAGTAGCGGCTGTGATGGTGGACCAGTCCACGCCCTGCTCCACGCTGGAGAACACCTGCAAACCTACGGTGAGCGGGCGTGACTCCACGCTGTTGGTGATGATGAGCGGCCACAGAAAGTTGTTCCAGTGAAAGCTCACCGACACCAGCGCAAACGCGGTGTACACGGGTTTGGCCAGCGGCACATACACACGCCACAGCACTTGCAAGGTGCTGGCGCCTTCCACGCGGGCGGCTTCGTCCAGCTCCTTGGGTATGCCCATAAAAGTCTGACGCAGCAGAAAAATGGCAAAGGCCGAGGCAAAGTACGGCAGGCCAATCGCAAACAGCGTATCGACCAGCCCCAGATTCGCCATGGTCTGGTAGTTTTCCACCAGCAAGATGTCGGGCATGATCATCAGCTGCACCAGCACCAGCGCAAACGCGATGTTCTTGCCGCGGAATTCATAGCGTGCAAAGGCAAACGCAGCCAGCGTCGACAGCACCAGTTGCACTGCCAAAATCATCAGCACCAGCAGCGTGGTGTTCAGAAAATAGCGGGCAAACGGCGCGGCTTCCCAGGCATTGCGGAAGTTCTGCAGCGTCCATGGTGCATCCCAGACAAAGCGCGTGGCGTAGTCACTGGGGTGAAAGGCGGTCCAGAATGCGTAGGTCAGCGGCAAGATCCACAAAATGGCCAGCACCCACGCCGCCAGCGTGTCAAACCAGGTGTGGCGGTAAATTACAGCGGGCGCGTTCATTTGTAATGCACTTTCTTGTCCAACACGAAAAACTGAAACAGCGCCACGCTGGCCAGCACCACCACCAGCACCACCGTAATGGCGGCGGCATAGGCCGTATCCCAGAACTTGAAACCTACCTCGTACAAGTGGTACAGCAGCAGCGTGGTCGCGTTATCCGGCCCACCGCGCGTCAAGATGAAGACATGATCCACCAAACGGAAAGCGTTGATGACTGCATTGACCAGCACAAACAGCGTGGTGGGCATCAGCAACGGCCACTGCACCTTCCAGAAAAAGTACCAACGTGAGGCGCCTTCAATGGCGGCAGCTTCCTTCAAACTGGGGTTGAGCGTTTGCAGCGCGGCCAAGTAAAAAATCATGAAAAAACCGGCTTCTTTCCACACAGCCACCAGCGTCACGCAAGCCAGCGCGGTGGAAGGGTCGCCCAGCCAGTTGTGCGAGGGAAAGCCCAAAGCGGTGGTGAACTGCTCCAGCAATCCGTACTGCGGCGTGTAGAAAAACAGCCAAATGTTGGCCACAGCAATCATGGGCAGCACCGTGGGCGTGAAGTAGGCCATGCGCAAAAAGGTACGCCCCGTCATGCGTTCGTTGACCCATACGGCCATCAGCAGCGCCAGGCCAATCGATGCAGGAATGGTGGCCAGCGCAAACCACAGGTTGTTGCGCACGGCTTGCCAGAACACGGGGTCTTCGACCATGACCTCGTAGTTCTCCAACCCCACCCACTGCGCAGGGCGTGCGCCTTTGGGTGTGGAGAAAAAGCTGTCAATCAAAGTGGCCACGGCAGGCCAGTGCGTGAACGTCACCAGCAACACCAGCGCAGGCAAGAGCAGCAGCCATGCGTGGACGCTGCGTTGGCTGGCACCCGCCATGGGGGAGGAAACAGAGCTGGACATGCGTTGAACCAAAAATCGTCTCGAAACCAAAAAACAAGCGCCTTGCGAGGGCATGAACACCTTCGCAAGGCGTGAAGCAGGCAAGGCCTGACAGGTGCTGAGTGCCTGTCGGGCCACCCCACCCACTATCAGCGGTAGCTACGCAAAATGCGGTCTGCTTCGCGCTGCGCATCCTTCATGGCTTGCGCAGATGTCTTGGTGCCGTTCAGCGCAGCTTGCACGGCGTCGTTGAGCACCTTGGTCACACGTTGGTTGTCGTGGGTGGAGAACTCGGCCACGGACACGGGCAGCTGGTCGCGCGCCACCAAAGCCTGGGGGAAGTCCTGACCATACTTTTTCAGGGTTTCAGTCTCGTAAGCGGCTTGCGACACGGCAACATAACCGGTCTCCATGCTCCACTGGGCGGCACGCTCAGGCTGGGTGATCCACTGCGCGAACTTGAAGGCAGCTTCCTGCTGTTCCTTGGGCGCGTTCTTGAAGATGTAGAAGTTGCCACCACCGGTGGGCGAGCCCTTGCGGATGTTGCCCGCAATCTGGCCCACACCAAAGTCAAACTTGGCGTTGTTCTTCAGGTTGGTCAGGTTGCCCGTGGTGGTGACGATGATGGCGGCCTTCTTTTCCATGAAGTCCTTGGGGGTCGTACCCCACTCCACCACACCCTTGGGGTGTACGCCATCCTTGGCCAGGTTCACCCAGGTCTCCAGCGCCTCAATCACCTTGGGGTGGTCAAACGTCACCTGTGTGCCCGCTTCGTTGGCCAACAGTACGTCATTGGGCGTGGTGAAGGTTTGCAGCATCCAATAGGCAAAGCCGGTCGAAGGAATCTGGATGCCGTACTGGGTGACGTTGCCGTTGGCGTCCTTCTTGGTCAGCTTCTTGGCGGCTTCCTTGAGTTCTGCCCAGTTCTGGGGTGCCTTGTTGGGGTCCAGGCCGGCTTCCTTGAACGCTTCCTTGTTGTAGTACATCACCACGGTCGAGCGCTGGAATGGAATGCCCCAGGTCTTGCCACCGGTCTGGCTGTTGGCCATGAAGGCAGGGTAAAAGCCCTTGAGCCATGCCTTGTCGGCATCGGTCTTGACGAAGTCGTCAATCGGCACGATGGCATCTTCATCGATCAGCGTGAACATGTCGGTGGACAGCAGCACCGAAGTGGCAGGTGCCTTGCCCGACTTGTGCGCAGTCAGTGCCTTGACGATGGTTTCCTGGTAAGTGCCCGCATAGATCGGCACGATCTTGTACTGCGGATGGGCCTTGTTGAAATCCTCAGCGTAGGCATCAATCGTCTTCGTGATGGGGCCGCCTACGGCCACAGGATAGTAAAACGGCACTTCCACGGGCGCTTGGCCCCAGGCTGTGGCGGTCAGGCTCAGGACGCTGGCTGCGGCCAGCGACTTCAGAAAGGTCTTGCGTTGCATGTTTGCTCCTCAAAGGTGCGGGAAAAGTGAAAGCCATCAGACAGCCAGACGCTGGCCATCGGCATCAAAAAAGTGCATGTCCGCTTTGCGCCAGTGCAGCGGCACGGTGCTGCCCACCTGAGGCAACAGGTTGCCGGGTGCGCGCACGGTGAGCTGCTCGCTGCCCACCTTGCAGCGCAGCACCACATCGGCTCCCAGATATTCCTGGCCCATGACTTGGGCCTGCACACTCAGGCTGTCAGGGGCAGACGCCTCGCCCCAGTGCACAGCTTCCGGGCGCAGCCCCATGGTGTGGGCCTGCGTCGCACCCGCTTGCCCCGCACCGGTCTGCACTTCACTGCCGGCAATGGCACCCTGGTGCAGCTGTACCAAGTTCATGGCGGGTGTCCCGATGAAGCGGGCAGCGAAGGTGGTGGCGGGGAGGGCATACATTTCGCGCGGAGCAGCGCACTGCTCCACCTGTCCTTGGTGCAACAGCACGACCTGATCGGCCATGCTCATGGCTTCGGCCTGGTCGTGTGTGACATAGACCACGGTCAGGCCCAGCCGCTGCTGCAGCTCGCGCAGCTCGGCGCGCATCTCCTGGCGCAGTTGCGCATCCAGGTTGGACAGGGGTTCATCCATCAGGCAGACATGGGCCTGCGCCACCAGGGCACGGCCCAGTGCCACGCGCTGCTGCTGGCCGCCCGAGAGCTGTCCGGGCCTGCGGTCCAGAAGATGCGCAAGGCCCAGCAGATCAGCTGCTTCCTGCAGGCGCTGGGCGGCCTCGGCCTTGGGCACCTTGCGTACCGAAAGCCCGAAGCCGATGTTCTCGCGCACGCTCAGGTGCGGAAACAGGGCGTAGTTCTGGAAGACCATGGCAATGCCGCGTTCAGCGGGCGGCAAGTGGGTGACTTCTTTGCCACCAATGCGCACATGACCTGCCGTGGCCGATTCCAGCCCGGCAATGATGCGCAAAGTGGTGGATTTGCCGCAGCCCGAAGGGCCCAGCAACACGCAAAAAGAACCTGCAGGAATGCGCAGGTTTATGGCACGCAGGGCCGTGGTTTCGCCCCAACTTTTGGCAACCGCTTCTAGTTCAATCGTCGACATAAGCTGCGCAGTCTAGGCAGCCTGTATGACGATGTCATGACGTGATTACCCGCGAAAACCAGGGCTGCGTCATGAAACTGTCACCAGTGTTTCACCGCTTCCCTACTCTGCATGGCCTGGTGCGCGGTTGAGCAACGCCGTGCGCTTGTCGGCGCTCACGGAAAGGTAGCGTTCGTAATTGCGCAGGATGTCGGCAATCAGTTCTTCTTGGCGCAGATACTGGATGTCGTAACCCTCGCGGCCGTCGGCAAAGAAGGTGATGGGCTCGACCACATGGCGGCGCACGTTCTCTTCTTCGTCGGTCACTTCAGTCAGCATAAAACCAGGCAGCCTGCGCTTGACTGGCCGCACGCCATAGACGAAATCGCGCAGTTCGGGCATGGGAATGACCAGGCGCGCCGAGATCGCACTGAGATCATCCGTATGGGCGGTTTCGTCGATCACCGTGGCCTGCACGCCCTGGCGCTGCAGCTCGGCCGCCACCTCGCTCATGGCAGGCAGCACGGTGCGCTGGAAAAAGCCCTTGATGTCGGTGGCGGTGGGCTGGCGCACGATCAGCTCCAGGCGCTTACGCCAGTGCTGGCCGTTCCAGAAGTTGGTGGCTGGTGCCAAGTCCTGACTGGCGTGCAGGGTATCGGCACGCATGCCGCGCCACAGGCCCACGCTTAGTACGGCCATGATGGCAGCCACGGGCAGCGCGGCAATCAGCGTGAAGGCCTGCAGGGCCTTCAGCCCTCCGGCCACCAGCAATACCACGGCTGTCAGGCCAAGCACGCCGGCCCAGATCAGGCGCTGCCATACGGGCGCACGCGGATGTCCGCGCGATGCAATGGCGTCCACTACATAGGCGCCCGAGTCTGCCGAGGTCACGAAGAACAGCGCAATCAGCACGATGGCCAGCCAGGACACGGCCTTGGCAATCGGCAGGTATTCAAAGAAGCGGAACAGCAAGGCATCCACGTTGCCGGCAGTGGCCGACAGCGCGCCCTGTGCGATGTTCATGTCGATCCAGATGGCGCCATTGCCAAAGGCCGTCATCCACAGCAGGTTGAAGGCCGTGGGAATGAAAAGCACGCCGACGATGAATTCCCGCACCGTGCGCCCGCGCGAGATACGCGCGATGAACATGCCCACAAAAGGCGACCAGGAGATCCACCAAGCCCAGTACAGGATGGTCCAGCCGCCGAACCAGGCAGGGTCTTGCGCAGGTTCATAGGTGAAAGTGCGCAGCGACATGGACACCAGCTCGGAGAAATAGTTGCCCACGTTCTCGCTGAAGGCCTGCAGCAGAAACACCGTAGGGCCGCAGATCAGCACAAAGCCGAGCAGGATGAAGGTCAAGATCAGATTGATTTCCGAAAGCCGCCGTACACCCTTGTCCAGACCCGAAGCGGCCGATAGCCCGGCCAGTGCGACCACGAACACGATCACACCGATGCGAAACGCTGTGGTGGCCGTGTCCCAGCCAGTGACGATGTTCAGACCCGCTGCCAGCTGTAGCGCGCCATAACCCAGCGTGGTGGCCAAGCCTGCGATGGTGCCGACCAACGCGAACGCGTCCACGCTGTGTCCGATGGCACCATTGATGCGATGCTGCAGCAGCGGATACAGGCCCGAGCGCATGGTCAGCGGCAGGTTGTAACGAAAGCCGAAATAGGCCAGCACCAGACCCATCACGCCGTAAATAGCCCAAGCATGAAAGCCCCAGTGAAAGAAAGTGGAGGTCAGGGCCTCGCGCGCACCGGCAGCCGTGCCGCCTGCCTCGGTGGGCGGGTTCAGATAATGCTGCAGCGGCTCCCCCACACCAAAATACATCAGGCCAATGCCCATGCCTGCGGCAAACAGCATGGCCGTCCATGAGGCAAAACTGAACTCGGGCTTGGCATCATCCGGCCCCAGGCGAATGTCGCCATAGCGGCTGAAGGCGATCAGCACCAGAAAAACCAGGAACAAGGTCACGGCAACGGTATAGAACCAGTCGAAATTGCCGACCACCCAGGCCTGGGCGCTGCCAAACCACTGGTCCGCACGCTGCGGAAACAGGCCGCACAACAGCAAGAGCAGGCCAAGCACCACCAGTGCAGGCAGCACGACAGGCGCAGAAAAGGTCATGCGTGGAGCAGAAGGAGCAGAGGTAGACATAAGTGACTCGGGTTGGTCGCACCGGGTGAAAGTATGGGCGGCATCCCGCTGCTCGTCACGTCAGACAAAGCAAGCAAAAAGGCACTTCCAAAAAAATAGCTGCCAGCGCTCGTAGTTCAATGATTTCGAATATGAAAGTACTCGAAATGCTTGCCTACCAAGCGTTGGCAGCTATATCTTCTATGTGCAGGAACAGCCAGCGCACCCTGGCACTTCGTCACTCGGGGCGTATGGGCGTGTGTGCCATCTCCCCGACCACGGTGGTCCATGGCTGGATGCGGTGGCGG
>JAEYRT010000015.1 GCA_023435325.1 Pseudomonadota bacterium
TGCATAGCGCGCCCGTCGGCGGCGCTGCGTACGAGGCCCAGGAACACCCCTTGCCGGCCTCCACGCTGGAATTGGCGCAGTCTTCCGCGGCGGTGCTTTTCGGTGCAGTCGGCGACTGGAAATTCGACAGCCTGCCGCGCGAGCTACGTCCTGAGCAGGCCATACTGGGTTTGCGCAAGGCCATGGGCTTGTTTGCCAACCTCCGTCCGGCCATTTTGTATCCCCAGTTGGCTAATGCTTCGTCGCTGAAGCCTGAAATTGTGGCGGGGCTGGATATCCTGATTGTGCGCGAACTGACCGGCGATATCTACTTCGGCCAGCCCCGCGGCGTGCGCGAAGTCCAGGAGGGCACTTTCAAGGGCGAGCGCCAGGGCTTCGATACCATGCATTATGCGGAATCCGAAGTGCGGCGCATTGCGCATGTGGCCTTCCAGGCCGCCGACAAGCGCAACAAGCGGTTGTGCAGCGTCGACAAGGCCAATGTGCTGGAAACGTCGCAGTTCTGGCGCGACATCATGATCAGTGTGGCCGCCGAGTATCCGCAGGTGGAGCTGTCCCATATGTACGTGGACAACGCCGCGATGCAGCTGGTGCGCGCGCCCAAAGCATTTGATGTCATTGTCACCGGCAACCTGTTTGGCGATATCCTGTCCGACGAAGCCGCGATGCTGACCGGTTCCATCGGCATGCTGCCTTCCGCATCGCTGAATGCGGCCAATCAGGGCCTGTACGAACCCAGCCACGGCTCGGCCCCCGACATTGCAGGCAAGGACATCGCCAACCCGCTGGCCACCATCCTGTCGGCCGCGATGATGCTGCGCTTCTCTTTGAATCAGGAAGCCGCCGCGCAAAAGATTGAAGCGGCTGTGCAAAAGGTGCTGGCCGATGGTCTGCGCACCGTGGACATCTACAGCGAAGGCACGACCAAGGTCTCCACCCGCGAAATGGGTGATGCCGTGGTGGCCGCACTGGCTGCGGTGTAAAGCGCAAGGCCGCGTGACGACCTGCTCACGCGGCCGGTTGGATGCAGCTAAAGCCTGCACAGAAAATTTCAGGTGTTGAGACGGTGATTTAGCGTCACAATGCCCCCACACAGCGCTGTGGCGCGCAGAGATTAGATTCTCTAAAGCCACATTAGTTAAGCTACAATTCACACATTATGTTTGCCGCCCACTTTCCCACTGCTACACAGATGAATGCCTTGCTGGCAGTTGTGGCCGTGCGCGCAGCAACCATTACGACGACGATTAAAGGCTGACCCAGCCCGGTTCGTCGTGCGCCCTTTCCCGGCCAGACGAGCCGGGCCCGCAAAGCCAGATTGAGCACTTCACATCTGTTTTCGCAATTTCTCTTAAGGGCGTTTCAAAAATGAGCAAGCAATTGGTAGGTTTGGTGGGCTGGCGCGGCATGGTCGGCTCTGTGTTGATGGACCGCATGCAGGCCGAAGGCGACTTTGACCTGATCGAGCCCGTGTTCTTCTCCACCTCCAACGCAGGCGGCAAGGCCCCTGCCATGGCCAAGCAGCACACCGAGCTGAAGGATGCCAACGACATCGCCGAGCTGTCCAAGTGCGACATCATCATTACCTGCCAGGGCGGCGACTACACCAAGGAAGTCTTCCCCAAGATCCGCGCTGCCGGCTGGAACGGCCACTGGATTGACGCAGCTTCCTCGCTGCGCATGGAAGAAGATGCTGTCATCGTGCTCGACCCTGTCAACGATGACCTGATCCAGAAGAAGCTGGCCGCGGGCGGCAAGAACTGGATTGGCGGCAACTGCACCAACTCCATCCTGCTGATGGGCCTGGGCGGTCTGTTCAAGGCCGGCTTGGTGGAATGGGTGTCTTCCATGACTTACCAGGCCGCATCGGGCGGTGGTGCCAACCACATGCGCGAGTTGCTCAAGGGCATGGGCGTGGTGCATGCGGCTGTGGCCGACGAGCTGGCCACACCTGCCTCCGCGATTCTGGACATCGACCGCAAGGTGGCACAAACCATTCGCGAAGATGTGCCCACCGAATTCTTCGGCGCACCTTTGGCCGGCGGCCTGATCCCATGGATCGACGTGCAGCTGCCCAATGGCCAGTCCAAGGAAGAGTGGAAGGGCCAGGCCGAAGTCAACAAGATCCTCGGCACCGAAGCCACCATTCCGGTTGACGGCCTGTGCGTGCGCATTGGCGCCATGCGCTGCCACTCCTTGGCTTTGACCTTGAAGCTGAAGAAGGACCTGCCTCTGGAAGAAATCGAGGCGCTGATCAAGGGCGGCAACCCCTGGGTCAAGTTCGTGGCCAACGACCGTGCCGAGACTGTCAAAGAATTGACTCCTGCGGCCACCACAGGCGGCCTGGAAGTGGCCGTGGGCCGCGTGCGCAAGCTGAACATGGGCGGCGAGTACCTGTCTGCCTTCGTGATCGGTGACCAACTGCTGTGGGGCGCTGCCGAACCCCTGCGCCGCATGCTGCGCATTCTGCTGGCCAAGTAATTCAGGCCCGCACGCCCAAAGAAAGGAAGCTTCGGCTTCCTTTTTTCATGTCCGTGCAAAGTCAGCTTGTCAAGCTGACATCTTGGAAGACCGTCGAGGGAGACTGCGCACAGGGTATGAACAGCGCGCCAGGGCTTGTCATAATTGCGGTTTCCCAACGCCAATGGCTGCTGACGAAAGGCACGACTTTCCCGCGCTTTTGGCTTGCTTGTCACTGCCTGGCAATACTGCTAAGGTTTCTGCCGCTGCCCTCCCATGGGAGAGACTGGCATGGCATCCGATAAAAAAACATTCGCCGCCAACTCAGCGGCCCAACATTTTGAACGTGACCACAAACATGCATCGTTGGAAACTTTCAGCCTTGGCCGCAGCTGTCATCGTCTCTGCTGCACTGTCCCCCACCGATGCTGCAGCCCTGACTCTTGGCACGCTCACCGTGCAGTCCTCCCTGGGTGAGAAACTGCGCGCTGAAATCAGTCTTCCCCAAGCGACAGCAGCTGAAATCAACAGCCTGGTTGCCCAGGTGGCAACGCCAGAAGTTTTCAACGCCCAGGGCATGAATTACAGCACCGCTGCGAATGCCATCTCGGTCGAGGTGCACCGCAATGCAGACGGCAGCGCCATCCTGCGCCTGACCAGCAACACGCCGCTGTACGACCCCTTCGTGGATCTGGTGCTGCAAACCCAGTGGAATGCCGGCCAGCTGGTACGCAGCTACACGCTGCTGCTGGACTCTCCCAAATCCGAGCGGCCAGCGCCAGCGCCCACTGTTGCCCCCCAGGTCAAACCAGCACCAGCCTCCGTAACAGGGCGCACTTACGCCTCCAGACCTGCCGCACCCCGTCCCAACGCCGCCCGCAGATCGCTGGGTGCCACACCCGATGGTGAAGTGCGCGTGCGCCGCGGGGACACGGCCAGCCATATTGCCAATGCCAATCGTCCGGCCGGTGTTTCGCTGGATCAAATGCTGGTGGCCATGCTGCGCAGCAACCCCAGCGCTTTTGTCAACGGCAACATGAATCGTCTGCGTGCCGGTGCCGTGCTCCAGATGCCCAGCCGTGAGCAGGCACTGGAAACCTCGGCCGGCGAAGCACGCCAGATCGTGGCTGCACAAAGCCGCGACTTCAACGCCTATCGCCGCAGCCTGGCAGCCAAGGCACCCAAAGCCACCGTACAAACTGCGGGACGCAGCGCCAGTGGACAGGTGCAGACCCAAGTGGCGGAGTCTCGTTCTGCTGCGGATGCTCCGGACAAGCTGACCCTGTCCAAAGGCAGCATGCAAAATGCCGCAGCCGAAGCTCAGCTGGCAGCCCAGAAGCAAAGCGCCGAGCAGGACAACCGTTTGAGCGAGCTGCAGCGCAATCTGGCCGAACTGAATGAACTGGCGCAAAGCACCGCTTCATCCCCCCCAGTGACCACCGACGCAGCGCCGGCTGAAAACGCAGCGGCGCCCCAGGCGGCTGCAGGCTCCGCTGCCACACCATCCGCACCGGGCCTTGAAGTCACCAGTCCCAGCCTGGCAACGGCCACTGAAAACGCCCAGAACGCCACAGAAGCTGACAACACAACAGCGTCTGCCGACACACCTGCGGCAGAAACGGTGGCTTCTGCCACCACGCCAGACGCTGCGGCACAGGCGGCACCTTCCTCTTCCACGTCTGCTGCCGATGCACCGGCTTCTGAAGCACCCGCCGCTGCGCCGGCCTCTGCTGCAACACCGGCCGCCACCACTGCAGAAAACTCATCTGCCGCCGATGCATCAGGCCAGCCCGCCCAAGAGGCCAACACTTCCAACCTCTGGCTGCCCATCGGCGCAGGCTTGGCCGTGCTGCTCGGTTTGCTAGGTTATGGCGCATGGAAACGTCGCCGCGATACCGAGGCAACGGCAGCATCCGATCTTGCAGATGCCAAGCCCGGAGATACTGCTCCTGAGCAAATGGATCGCACGCAGCCGGAAGACGAAGCGCTCCCCGCACAAGAAGCTGCCGCTGTGGCCGCTCTCGGCGGCGCAGCGGCGCAGGAACCGGCCACGGACCCCATGGCCCAGGCCGAAGCGCATCTGGCTTACGGCCGGGATATCCAAGCCGAGGAAGTCCTGAAAGAAGCCTTGCGCCACGATCCGACGCAGCTGGCCTATCACGTCAAGCTGGCAGAAATTTACGTCAAACGCCAGGACATCCCTTCCCTGGAAGACACGGCGCGTGCCATGCAAGCAGTCAGCGCCAGCGACGATCCCCAATGGCTGCGCGTCGTTGAGATGGGCCGCGACCTGGCTCCTGCCAACCCCTACTTTGCAGCACAGACCGTAGACGGAGTCGCAGGCAAGGCCATGACCACATCGGCCTTTGCAGCCGCGCTGGATTCGGCCAGGGCCGACAGCCAGACCAGTGAGGCCAGTGCCCCGAATACATCGCCCGCCGACACTGCGGATACCAAGCAGATACCGGACTTCGACTTCGATCTGGACCTGGCTGCCCCCAGCCCAGGCGCTCCCTCCGTTACTGCCGGACAGGCTGCTGCAGCCACACCTGCAGCTCCTGATGCAACGCCCCTCCCGTCTGAAGACAAGCCTGCAGCCAACACCAACGCCAACACCGATACGCCAGAGTCTTCCCACGCGGACAACGATCTGCAGGGACTGAGCGATCTCGGCCTGAACGTGGCGGACTTTGACATTCCCGAAGTCACGGCGCAGGAGCAGCCTGCAGCATCTGCATCTGCCCAAGCGGCACCTGCCTCCACCAAGGCTCCGGACGAAGGCAACAAGCTTTCGGCTGATGCCCAGCAGGCGCAGCCGTCTGCATCTCCGGACGAGGCCGTCGCTGCCAGCAGCGGGGACTTTGATCTGGGATCACTGGATCTGGACCTCGGAGAGAGCCCTGCACCTGCAGCCCCTGCAAAGCCAGTGCACAATCTCATGGATGACCCCCTGTCGACCAAGCTGGATTTGGCGCAGGAATTCAACGCTATTGGTGACAGCGAGGGCGCCCGCACATTGATCGAAGAAGTTCTGGCAGAAGCCGGAGGTCCGATCAAAGAACGTGCGCAGAAGATGCTGTCCGAACTTGATTGATGCATTGCATTTTTTCTGAAACGGCCCTGCCGCTTCCCCAGGAGCCAGCATGCGCATAGCCCTTGGGGTGAGCTACAACGGCCAGTCCTACAACGGCTGGCAAAGTCAACCGAACGGCAATACCGTTCAAGACAAACTCGAAGCGGCCCTGGGCCGCTTTGCTACTCAAAGCGTGTCCACTTTGTGTGCAGGCCGCACCGATGCCGGTGTGCACGGCCTGATGCAAGTGGTGCACTTTGACACGGACATCGTGCGTCCGGAAAATGCCTGGGTGCGCGGCACCAATACGTTTTTGCCACCAGACATTGCCGTGCAGTGGGCTCGTCACGTACCGGATGCCTTCCACAGCCGAGCCTGTGCGGCATCGCGCCGCTACGCCTATGTGCTGCTGCAGTCGCCGGTACGCCCCAGTGTGGAAACTGGCCGCGTGGGCTGGGTCTTCAACCCGCTGGATGGCGATGCCATGCGCCAGGCCGCGTCCCATTTGCTGGGTGAGCATGACTTCTCCTCGTTCCGCGCAGCGGCCTGTCAGGCCTTGACACCAGTCAAGACACTGCACCGCATCGACATCACGCGCCGCGCCATTGCCTCGGCCCAGCACCGCGAGATGGAGTGCTGCTACTGGCGCTTCGAATTCGAAGGCAATGCCTTCCTGCACCACATGATCCGCAACATCATGGGTTGCCTGATCTATATCGGCCAGGGCTCCCACCCGCCCGAGTGGATGGAGCAGGTGCTGGCTGCACGCTCACGCGATGCTGCGGCCCCCACTTTCTCACCACATGGCCTGTACTTCATGGGGCCTGTGTACGATGCGCAGTGGCAGCTGCCTGAAAGCGTTCCCGCTTTTGACTGGCTGCCTTGAAACCCATGAGGCAAACCAGCATCAGATCCTTATGCAGCAAGCGCTAACAGCTCCTTTTTCTCGCACCCGCATCAAGGTCTGCGGATTGACGCGCGAAGGCGATGTGGACGCCGCCGTGGCGGCTGGCGTCGATGCCTTGGGCTTCGTCCTGTATGCCCCCAGCCCGCGCGCCGTCACTTTGCAGCGCGCCGTGGAACTGGCGCGGCGCCTGCCTGCCTTTGTCACCCCCGTGCTGCTTTTTGTGAATGCCAGCGCACAGGAGGTGGCCGATGCCATGCATGCGCTGCCCCATGCCTTGCTGCAATTTCACGGCGACGAAAGTCCGCAGACCTGCGCTGCATTGACGGATGCGGGACGCCATCGCTTCCTGCGCGCAGCACGCATTCCCCTTGGTGATGACGCTCGCGACTTTGACCTCGTAAAATACGCCCATCATTACTCTCAGGCTCAGGCCATCTTGCTGGACGCGCATGTGGACGGCTATGGTGGCGCAGGCAAAGCATTCAATTGGTCACTGCTTCCAACAAGCGTCAACGCTCACCTCGTTTTGTCTGGTGGGCTTACGCCTGCAAACGTGATCGATGGCATCCGTCAAGTACGACCCCGCTGCCTGTCTTTGGCAGTTGATGTCAGCTCCGGCGTAGAAGCCACCCGCCCTGACGGCACACCGCTCAAGGGCATCAAGGATGCTGAAAAGATTCAACGCTTCGTCGCTGCCGTGCGCAGTGCCGATGCTCAAATTGCCCCCCAATCCTGATGTTTGAATATTCCTACCCCGATGCCCACGGCCACTTTGGCCCTTACGGTGGCAGCTTTGCCAGCGAAACGCTGACCCATGCATTGCTCGAACTGCGCGAGGCCTACGCCAAGTACCAGAACGACCCTGAATTCATTGCCGAATTCAAGTCGGAGCTGGCACACTTTGTCGGCCGCCCTTCGCCGGTCTATCACGCCGCCCGCATGTCCCAGGAAATGGGTGGCGCGCAGATCTATCTCAAACGCGAAGACCTCAACCACACCGGCGCGCACAAGATCAACAACGTGATTGGCCAGGCCATGCTGGCCAAGCGCATGGGCAAGCCACGCATCATTGCCGAAACCGGCGCGGGCCAGCACGGCGTGGCTACTGCCACCATCTGTGCACGCTACGGTCTGGAATGCGTGGTGTACATGGGTGCCGAAGACGTCAAACGCCAAAGCCCTAACGTCTACCGCATGAAGCTGCTGGGCGCGACGGTGATTCCTGTGGAATCGGGCTCCAAGACGCTCAAGGACGCGCTCAACGAAGCCATGCGTGACTGGGTGGCCAATGTGGACAACACTTTCTACATCATCGGCACCGTCGCTGGCCCTGCGCCCTACCCCGCCATGGTGCGAGACTTTCAAAGCGTGATTGGCGAAGAGTGCCTCACGCAAATGCCAGAAATCTTCAAGGAACTGAAGATGGCGAACGAGCAGCCCGACGCCGTTGTGGCCTGCGTGGGTGGCGGCTCCAATGCCATGGGTATCTTCTACCCTTACATCCCGTTTGAGAACACCAAGCTCATCGGTGTAGAAGCGGCTGGCGAAGGTTTGGAGACTGGCAAACACTCGGCCTCGCTGCAAAAAGGCAGCTCGGGCGTGCTGCACGGCAACCGCACCTTCATCATGCAGGACGACAACGGCCAGATTCTGGAGACACACTCCATCAGCGCAGGCCTGGACTATCCCGGCGTGGGTCCGGAACACGCCTGGCTGCAGGAAATCGGGCGTGCACAGTACGTCGGCATCACCGACCAGGAAGCGCTGGAAGCGTTCCACTACCTGTGCCGCACGGAAGGCATCATTCCGGCGCTGGAGTCCAGCCATGCCGTGGCTTACGCCATGAAGCTGGCCAAGGAAATGAAGCCCGAACAGTCGATTCTGGTCAGCCTGTCTGGTCGCGGAGACAAGGACATCGGCACCGTCGCGGATCTGTCGGGCGTGGATTTTTATGACCGCCCCTCGATGCGCGGTCTGACAGTCAAGGGAGGGCCTGCAGCATGAGCCGCATCCCCGCAACATTTGAAAAACTCACGGCCGAAGGCCGCAAGGCATTGATTCCTTTCGTGAC
>JAEYRT010000005.1 GCA_023435325.1 Pseudomonadota bacterium
GATCTGGGGCCATGGCCCATCTCGGAATGGCTGGCCGTGGTGGCAGCCGGATGGGCCATGGGTTGGAGTCCCGTGGGCCTGGAGACCATTGCGCAGCAACTCGCGGCGACCCGCCCATAGCAGGGCACTACAGTTTTTGTGAGCTACCAGCGCTGCACCACAACCGCCGGAGTCACTTTTCGCCCTGTTTTCGGGCGCCCGAAGCAGTGGTTTCAGACGGGGTCTTTCAGGCTCCGCATATCGATCACAAAGCGGTATTTCACATCGCTTCGCAGCATGCGCTCATAAGCCTGGTTGATGTCCTGCATGGCAATCATCTCGACATCCGCGGTAATGCCATGCTGGCCACAGAAATCCAGCATTTCCTGCGTCTCGGCAATGCCACCTATGACGGAGCCCGCCACAGACTTGCGACCCAGCACCAGCGCCGCGGTGTTCACCGGGGGCTCCTGCAGGCCGAGAAAACCCACCAGAACCAAGGTGCCACCTGTTGCCAATGTCGCGATATAGGGGTTCAGATCATGTTCATATGGCACCGTGTCGATGATCAGGTCAAACTGCCCGCGGACCGCCTTCATCTGCGCCCGCTCGGAGCTGATCACCACGCGGTCGGCACCCAGGCGTTTGGCATCGGCTTCCTTGCCTGCAGATCGGCTGAACAGGCTGACCTCCGCCCCCAGCGCCTTGGCCAGTTTGAGCGCCATATGCCCCAGGCCACCCAGTCCAACCACTGCGACCTTGCTGCCGCTGCCAATTTTCCAGTAACGCAAGGGAGACCATGTCGTAATGCCTGCGCACAGCAGCGGCGCCGCTCCTTTCAAGTCCAGACTGTCCGGCATGTGGAGCACGAACTCCTGGCGCACCACGATGCGCTCGGCATAGCCACCCTGCGTGGGTGTTCCATCGACACGGTCGACACCGTTATATGTGGCAGTCATGCCGCGCTCGCAGTACTGTTCCCACCCTTTGGCACAGGCGCTACAGCTGCGGCAGCTATCCACCATGCAGCCCACGCCAACGGCATCACCCACCTTGAACCTGGTGACTGCACTACCGACAGCCACCACCCGCCCGACGATTTCATGCCCAGGCACGGTAGGGTAGACAGTTCCGCCCCAGTCATTGCGCACCGTGTGCAGATCAGAGTGGCAGACACCGCTGTAAAGGATGTCGATCTCGACGTCGTCGTCACGCAAATCGCGGCGCACAAAGTGAAACAGACCCAGTGGGCTGGTAGAGGAATGGGCGGCATAGCCACGGGTGTCGATGGTCATGATTTGGTCCAATGTCGTGAGGGGCGCTCTCAAGCATGCACAAGAAGTACGCCGGGTGGTTGCTGTCCACAGCCGGTGGAGATTTATACGCGCTTGGAGCCCTGTCTGGCGATGGCCCAATTTCCCATAAAGAGGAAATCAAGCAATGGGGGGCTGCTGGCTTTTATTACACTTCTTCCATGGGCTGCCCCGCTCTCACGGTGGAAAACCGTTTCCGCCCAGGCTTGAGGAAGAAAAATTCATGCGCTTTCCCATTCTGTCAACGCTTGCAGCAACGCTGATTCTGGCTGGATGCTCCGAGAAAGAAACCCTCCCCGACACCCTCATGTTCCCGCCGGGGCTGGACATCCAGTACCAAGGACAAGCTGCCAAGCTGTACGGCACCGCCAAATGTGCGCAGGGGCAGCTCACCGGCAATTCCTGCCTGATCTTCCCGCCCGAAAGGCCTGAAGCCACCGGCATTATCATCGCCAAGCAACAGGTCTACCAGGTCGAGCTCCAGGCAAGGCGAGATCCCCAGGATCCTGTACGTTTCGTGATAGAGGACGCAAAGGGCCAGCGCATTTTCAGCACCACAGGGCGCCACGACGAGCACGCGAACATCCAGCTGGCACCTTGAGCCTGCCACACGCCTGATCGCTGCTTGCATGGCAATGCGTCACGTCCTCCAGCCATTTGCTATGCAGCCCCGCTGCAGCGACCAGCACGAATTTCCAAGAGCAACCGGCATAAAAAAGCCACGCAATGCGTGGCTTTCAGGGCTGCGCTGATTCCTCCCATCAGCCAAGATTCGGCGCCAGGAAACGGCGCAATTCCTCCACATCCATGCGGCGGCGTGCGGCCATATCGGCCAGTTGGTCTTCACCAATCTGCCCCACATTGAAGTAAGTGGCGTTGGGGTTGCCAATGTAGAAACCGCTCACGCTCGACGCAGGGTTCATGGCCAGGCTCTCGGTCAGCGTCATGCCAATGTCTTCGGCTTGCAATACCTTGAACAGGTCGATCTTGGCGGTGTGGTCGGGGCAAGCAGGGTAGCCTGGGGCAGGACGAATGCCCTGGTATCGCTCCTTGATGAGTTCCTCATTGCTCAGGTTTTCATCGGCCGCGTAGCCCCACAAATCCTTGCGCACACGGGCATGCAGGCATTCGGCAAAGGCTTCGGCTAGGCGGTCAGCCAGCGCCTTGAACATGATGCCGCTGTAGTCGTCCAGCGCGGCTTCAAATTCCTTGTCCTTCTTCTCGGCGCCAATGCCGGCCGTCACGGCAAACATGCCGGCATAGTCGGCCACACCGACAGGCGCCACAAAGTCGCTCAGGCAACGGCTGGGGCGCATGACGGGTCGGCCATCCGGGCCATCCACAGCCTGCTTTTCGGTTTGCTGGCGCATGCCGTACCAGGTGCTCAGCACTTGGGTGCGGCTTTCGTCGGTGTAGAACACGATGTCATCGCCCACCCGGTTGGCGGGGAAGAGGCCCATCACGCCATTGGCCTGCAGCCAGCGGCCTTCGATGATCTTCTTGAGCATCGCCTGCGCGTCTTCGTAGACCTTGCGTGCCTGCTCGCCCACGATTTCGTCGTCGAGAATGGCGGGGAAAGGGCCAGCCAGGTCCCAGGTCTGGAAGAACGGCCCCCAGTCGATGTACTGCGCCAGTTCGGCCAGGTCGAAGTTCTTGAACACCTTGCGGCCCAGGGCGCGAGGCGCCACGGGCGCGTGTTCCACCACCGCTGCGTTGGCGCGGGCTTGCTCCAGCTTCCACAGCGGTGTCTTCTTCTTGTTGGCGTGCTGGGTTCGCACCTTGTCGTAGTCGGCGTTCAACTC
>JAEYRT010000159.1 GCA_023435325.1 Pseudomonadota bacterium
CACGCAAGGCTGTGGCTTTGGGCAGCAATGCCATCAACCATCCAGTGACGAAAGCGGCAGCTGTCCAGCCAAGCAGATATCCACTCGTGGGTGCCATAAACACGCCCAAGCCACCACGACCACCTGCCAACAGGGGCAGGCCCACCGCGACCGCAACCAGAAATACACAGACGGCCTGCAGGCCGCGCCAGGGGCCCAGCAGGCATCCTGCCAGCATGACGCCCAGGGTCTGGATGGAGATATGCACGCCCAGAGGGAGGTCGATTTTTGGAATGAGCCCCATGACCCCGAGCAAGGCGGCAAACAAAGCCACCAAGGCAATGGATTCAGAATGGCGGCGGGTCAAAGCTGTCGTCATAACGCGCTTTCAGCAAATAAAACAGAAAAGTGAATGGGCTTCTGACCATTCATCTTCTGCATTCTATGCATGCAAACTGCTGTGAAACCACCCTCAATATGAATCCATCTTCATGGAAATGCACCTTTTCTATTGTGTTTAACTGCAGTGAAAAATTCATATTTCATCACTGTTTTGAATGCAATTGAAAGCTGAACGTGGCCTGTTAATCCAGGAGTCTCATTGCTGCCTTCAATAGACGGTAAAAAACGCCAACTGTTCTGAAAAAACAATAATCAATCTGTGCGAATGCTGGTGGCTAGCTGTTGCAGCATGGTGCACCCTGCCTCTACCTGCTGGCGTGCGGCAGGGCTGGCGGCAAGCATGCGGGCAAAGCCATGCACCATGCCATCGGCACGCTGCAGTAGTACGCGGGGGCCTTGCGGCAAGGCTTGTAGCTGGCGGACAAAGTCTTCGGCTTCATCGCGCAAGATGTCATGGCTGGCTGTGACCACTGCCATCGGTGGCAATTGCGGTAGGGCTGCGGTACACAGACTGGGGGTGCGCAAAGCATGGTCCGCACCGCCCAAAGCGTCCCAATACTGCGCCATGGCCTGAGCAGTCAAGCCAAAACCCTGGGCAAAGCTGCGCATACTGGCGTTGTCCTGCTGCGGCAGCAAACAGGGGTAGAACAGCAGCAGGGCCTGAATACGGGAGTGCTGGGTATCGGGCTGCAGCACGGCCTGCGTGGCTGTTGCCAATGCCAAATGGGCACCTGCGCTGTCACCGCCCAGCATTACATGCGACGTGGCAAATGGCAGTACGCCTTGCATTTGCTGCAACCATTGCAGCACGGCATGGACGTCTTCCAGAGCGGCAGGGAAGGGGCTTTCGGGGGTGCGGCGGTAATGCACACTCAGCACCGTGTGACCGGTGTAATGGGCGAGGTGTTCACACAGGTCATCGTGCGTATCCAGACTGCCTACCATCCAGCCTCCTCCATGAAGCCACACCAGGGTCTGTCCGGTGGAACACCGTGCCGGCGTGTAGCTGCGCACGGCAATCTCACGTCTGGAGGCGCTCACATAGTGGTGTTGCACTGCAATATCAGGCAGGGGCTGGGTGCGCAGCAGGCGCGCCTGCAGTTCACTGAGCAGGCGGCGCCGTTGCACTTGGTCCAATTGCGGCGTGGATGTTTCAGCATCCAACTGCGCGAAGCGCTGCAAGCAGTAGGCCAAAGCGGGGTCGATGGTGGAATTGATCATGGTTTTGATAGCTGCTGCAATAGCGCACATCAGCGCTGGAGCCAATTGAAGCTTGAAATATAGGCCGCGTATATTGGAGCCTGCCCCAGTCCCAGGGCGGTAAAAGGGGGCGCGTAGCACGCCTAGCGCTGCCTGAGTCATGCACAGCGCAGCGCTGCTGTATGTCCGGGGGGCTGCAGCACAGCACAGTATTGGCTTGGTTTGTGGGGTGCTGCTATCTCCTTTGCACAGATGCAAGGCTTTGCCCGGGATGCGTGGTGTAACCTGCTACGCAGCCTCCTGAGGTATCTGGGGTGCGCGATACACCAATACCTTTAGGCTGCGTTCCTCGTCCACGTCGGCAAATATGGCGGGATTGGCTAGACGCTCGACGAATTCCAGTTCGGGGGCCATTGCTGCCATCTGATCCCGGAGGAAGGCCGTGTTCAGTTCGGGAGCATTCAGGCACAGCAGGACATGTCCGCCCGGACGCAGCAGGGTGGGCAGGCGACGCATCAACTTGGCGTAGTCTTTGGTGGCCACAAAACTACCTTTCTGGTAGCTTGGTGGATCGACGATGATCAGGTGATAAGGGCCACCGCGTGTGATCTTGCCCCAACTGGTAAAGATGTCGTGTGCCAGAAAGCTGGCGCCTGTCAGCCCATTGAGCTGGTGGTTCTGCTGGCCCGTGGCCAGTGCTCCTTGTGCCATGTCCATGTTCAGCACCTGGCGTGCACCTGCCTCCAGCGCAACGACAGAGAAGGCACAGGTATAAGCAAACAGGTTCAGCACCTTCACGCCGTGGCGGTGCTCCGGATGATGGGCAATGTGCTCACGCACCCAGTGGCGGCCAGCGGCCATGTCCAGAAAAATACCGTGGTTCTGTCCGCGCAGCACATGGGCGCGGTATTTCAAACTGGCTTCGGTGACGATGTGCGGCTCCGGCACGCTACCAGCCATCAAACGGCTTTCGGCCTTGGTGCCGGGCTGGCGCATCTGATAGACCCAGTTCAGGGGCTGCGCATGGCCGAGCTGTTCCCAGCGTGCAGCCAGGGCCTTACCAATCTGCGCCAGGGCGGCTTCTTCCAGAGGTTGAAAACTGGTGAGCACCAGCACCGGAGGGAAGGCATCCAGCACCAAGTGCTCGCAGCCTGGGTAACGACCGCCCCGGCCGTGAAAGATGCGGCTGGCATCGGTAGGCATTTCAAAGTGGGCGATGGCGTCGAGCAGGGCTTGCATAGGAATCACAGAAAACTTCAAAGGCGGTGAGTATGGGGGACAAATGGCAGCGTGGCAGTGTTCCTGCGGGTGGCGCAGCTGATGCGTTTCGGGACAGAGCGGAATGATGGATGTCTGTCGTTGTAGGGAGCCACATGGAAGGTGTCACTGAGCTGTCATGCAATCGACGCATGGCTGCCATTTTTGTTCGCCACCATTGCGCTGTGTTCAGCACCCAGCGAAAAGCGCCATGTTTTCTGTGGACCACATTGTTGACATGCATCTGCCACAACTGCAGCAGCACCCTCGTCTCAGCCAAGGTGTGCGAGGTGTGTTGCGGCGACTGCTGCGAGAGCAAAACTTTCGTCACTTTGCGCAGCAATATCCTCACCTGCAAGGATTTGAATTCGTTGAGCAGGTACTGGAACACTTTGCCTTCAGCTACGCCGTGCGCGATAACGAGCGCGAGCGCATTCCTGCACAAGGGCGGGTGGTGATCATTGCCAATCACCCCATTGGATCGCTGGATGGGTTGGCCCTGCTCAATCTGGTCGGTGGCATTCGGCGCGATGTGAAGATTGTGGCCAATGGACTGCTGGCCGAACTGGCGCCTTTGCAGCGCTTGCTGCTGCCGGTCACCACCATGGGCGGCCGCAGTGCGGCACGCCAGCTCAAAGCCATCTTGGAGCATTTGCAGGGAGAAGGGGTAGTC
>JAEYRT010000160.1 GCA_023435325.1 Pseudomonadota bacterium
GCGGTGCGGTGCGGTGCGGTGCGGTGCGGTGCTAGGGCTGGGGGGCCAGCATGCGCTGCGGCAGTCGCTGTGTTTGAGTGCGCCGGTGGAGGCGTTCACCGGCTGCCCTGCTGAAGCTTTGCTCGACGGCGTGCCGCGCTATTTACGCGGCGATGCGCTGCGCAAGTCGCGCCTGCAAAGCCAGCGCTGGAAGGATGAGCTGCCGGATGGCGCCGAGTTGGCCGCTGCGCTTTGATAATGCAGGGCATGACTGCCTCAGCCCTGCCTTCTCCGTGGGTGGTGCGCCCCTTGAATGCGCACGATGTCGATAGCCTGCTGCACGTACAAACCATTTGCTATGGCGATGGCTTTCAGGAAAGCCGCGAAGTATTTGCGCAGCGCCTGAGTTGCCCGCACCACTGCTCCATCGGGGTCGTGCAGGGCGGGGAGGACGCACTGCTAGCCTATCTGGCGGCGTACTGGTCCAACCCCGGCAAGATCACGCCGCTGGATGGTGTCTTCACCGCGCCCGCACCCGGCGAAGAGGTGCTGTACCTGCATGACATGTCGGTGCTGCCCGTGCTGGCTGGCCAGGGTGTGGCACGCCATCTGCTTGAGACGCTGCTGGCCAGTGCGCGGGAGCGCGGTGTGCGCCAGGCCGCTCTGGTGTCGGTGCAGGACTCCCGCACTTATTGGGAACGTCAAGGTTTTTCGATAAGCCCCGTGCGCGATGCGCAACAATGCTCCCACCTTCAAACCTATGGTGAAGGCGCGCTATATATGACTGCCGTGCTCTGATAACTGATAGTCAAGACATTGACTGACAAGCAGGTCATGCGCGCTCGCGATAATGCGCGCATGCCTATCCGATGGAAACCCAATGTCACGGTCTCTGCCGTGATTGAACGAGAACAACGTTTTTTGCTGGTGGAAGAAAACACGGCCGACGGTCTGCGTCTGAATACGCCCGCCGGCCATCTGGACCCCGCTGAAACTCCCATCCAGGCCTGCGCGCGCGAAGTGCTGGAAGAAACAGCCTATAGCTTCGAGCCTACGGATCTGGTGGGTATCTACATGAACCGCTTTATTCGCACGCGCACCGGTTCCGACATCACCTATATGCGCTTTGCCTTTACCGGCGTGCTGGGGCAGCACCACGCGCATCGCCTGCTGGATGAGGGCATCGTGCGTGCGGTGTGGCTGAGCATGGAAGAGTTGCAGGCCACGGCCCATCTGCACCGCAGCCCTGTCGTGATGCAGTCGATCCGCGATTACCTGGCCGGGCGCCGGTTCGATGCGAATCTGATTCAGGCAGACCCCAGCATCTACAGCGTGCCTGAGCCAACCGTGCATACGCATGAGTTGCTGCAAAGCCTGAACAAGCTGTAGACCCCGGCCCGGGCCACCCTTGGTGCTGTCTGCTGCGTGGTGCCCTCAAAAATCGCCGTGGCCCGAACGCGGCTTGGCACGGCTTTTCTGTGTTGTTGCCAGATGGCTGGCCGTGGGTTCTTTGAGAGGGCGCGCCTGCTCCTGCAGCCAGTTGCGCAGTGCGACCAGCGGCGCAATATTGGCGCGTGATTCGGGGTAACACAGCCAATACCCCAGGTTGCTGATCAGGCCGTGCTCTGGCAAAGGTTCGCTGACCAGTCCCTTGGCAATCTGCGCTTCCACCAAGCAGCGGGGCACCAGCGCCACGCCCATGCCGGCCATCACGGCCTGAATAATGGTCTGAAACTGGTCAAACTGCAGGCCAGCCACGGGGTCGAGATTGTCCACCCCCCAGGCATGGGCCCACGTCATCCAGGCGTGCGGAATGGTCAGATGGCGCAGCCGTGTATACCGGGCCACGTCATGGGGGGTGCGGATAGGTGGCCCGCCAAAGCTGGCAGGTGGCGCGATCAAGGCCACGTCCTGACCATCCAGGTAATGCGCGCGAGCACCGGGCCAGTGCCCTTCGCCGAACAGGATGGAACAGTCGAGATGGGGGCTTTCAAAATCGTAACCCTGTGCATAGGGCACGAAGTGCAGGGTGACCTGAGGGTGTCGCTGCTGGAACTGAGGCAAGCGTGGAATCAGCCAGCTGGCACCGAAGGTGGGCAGGCTTGACAGGTGCAAAGCGCCGCCTCCGTCTGTGCTGGTGATCAGCTCCAGCGTGGCCGATTCCAGCTGCGAGAGCAAGGCGCGCACGGCTTTTTCATAGCGTTCGCCTGCAGGTGTCAGGGTCAGGCGCTTGCGGCTGCGCTCAAACAGGTCCACGCCCACCCATTTCTCCAATTCCTGGATTTGTTTGCTGACTGCGCTTTGCGTCAGGTGCAGCGCCTCTGCCGCGCGGGAAACACCGCCAAAGCGCGCAACGGTGGAAAAAGCACGCAGCAAGTGGACAGGAGGCGTTAATCGGCGCAAAGGTAGTAAGCTAGTGGTCACTGTTCAATATTCCTTGGAGGAATCATATCAAGAAGAGTATTTGTTTTGTGTCAATTGTTAATTGCCCTAATCTCTATGCACAGGTCTTATAGATAACCCTCTTTCTGAACATGGGAGCCCTCACGATGCAACGTCGTCACTTTCTCTCTGCTGTTGCCGCGGCTGCGGTAGTGTCCGTCTCCGGCATGGCAGTTGCCCAAGATACGCGCCCTTTGCGCATCGTCGTGCCTTTCCCCGCAGGAGGTTCCACCGACATGGTGCCTCGCAACATGCAGGATGTACTGACCAAGCTGCTGGGCCAGCCCGTGGTGATCGAGAACAAGGCCGGTGCCGGTGGTTCCATCGGCATGGCTGAGGTTGCACGTGCAACGGACGGCTTGACCTTTGGCGTGGCGACCTTGTCGACCCACGGCGTGAACCCTGCCGTCTACGCCAAGCTGCCCTACAACGCTGTGGAAGACTTCGTGGGCGTGACCGAGATCGTCAAGGCACCTGGCGTGATGGTGATCAACCCCAAGCTGATTCCCGCCAAGAATTTTGCTGAACTGGTGGCCTATCTGAAGGCCAATCCCGGCAAGATCAGCTACGCCACTCCTGGCAATGGCACGATTGGTCACATGTGGGGCGCGCAGTTCATCAAGGCCACGGGCGTGGACATGCTGCACATCCCTTATCGTGGTGCAGGCCCAGCCATCAACGATGTGTTGGGCGGTCAGGTGCCGGTGTATTTCGACCAGGTGGCTTCTTCGCTGCCGCACATCCAGGCCGGCAAGCTGCGTGCGATCGCCGTGTCCTGGAGCGAGCGTCTGGCCGTTCTGCCCGATGTGCCGACCTATGCGGAAGCTGGACACCCCGAACTCAATGATCCTTCGTGGTTCGGATTGGTTGCACCCAAGAACACCCCGGCAGAGCAGGTGGAGCGCGTGCAAAAGGCCGTCGCCCAGGCCTTGCAGGATCCCTCGGTCAAAAAGCGTATGGATGCGCAAGGCATGTATGTCTCTGGTACCAGCACCGAGGCATTCAC
>JAEYRT010000169.1 GCA_023435325.1 Pseudomonadota bacterium
CGTTGTCGGCGCAGAGTATTCGGAGCTGACTTCCAGCGAATTGGCCATTTTCGAAATGGCCAGACGCATGCGCACGCTGTATGGGCGCGAAGCCATCATCCACTACATCATCAGCCACACCGAAACCGTCAGTGACTTGCTGGAAGTGCTGTTGCTGCAAAAGGAAGTGGGCCTCATGCAAGGCACCCTGGATCAGGGGGAGGCCAAGCTTGATCTGATTGTCGTGCCACTCTTCGAAACCATTGGTGATCTGCGCGCGGCGGCACACATCATGCGCGATTACTACGCCATTCCCGGGGTGGCCGGTTTGCTGCAGCGCTCGGGTGGCGTGCAGGACATCATGCTGGGTTATAGCGACAGCAACAAGGATGGCGGTATTTTCACGAGCAACTGGGAGCTTTATCAAGCCGAGCTGGCTCTGGTGGAGCTGTTTGACGAGCTGCAACGCCAACACGGCCTGCGCCTGCGCATGTTCCACGGCCGGGGCGGGACGGTGGGACGCGGCGGTGGCCCGAGCTATCAAGCCATCCTGGCGCAGCCGCCGGGTACGGTGCGTGGGCAAATCCGTCTGACCGAGCAAGGGGAGGTGATTGCGTCCAAATATGCCAACCCAGACATTGGCCGTCGCAATCTGGAGACACTGGTTGCAGCCACGCTGGAGGCCACACTGCTGCAGCCTACCAAGGCGGCAACCAAGGCTTTTTTGCAGGCGGCAGAGCAACTCTCGCAAGCCAGCATGCAGGCCTATCGCAAGCTGGTGTACGAAACACCGGGCTTTGCCGAGTATTTCTTTGGAGCCACGCCCATCCGCGAAATCGCGGAGCTCAACATCGGCTCCCGGCCTGCCTCGCGCAAGGCCACGCAGTCCATCGAGGATTTGCGGGCGATTCCCTGGGGGTTCAGCTGGGGGCAGTGCCGTCTGACTTTGCCAGGGTGGTATGGCTTTGGCTCGGCAGTGGAGGCTTTCTTGCAGGTCGAAGGTGCGGACAGCAAGCGCCAGCTGGCGCTGCTGCAGAAAATGTATCGCCAGTGGCCATTCTTCAGAACCTTGCTGTCCAATATGGACATGGTCATGGCCAAAAGTGATCTGGCCCTGGCATCACGCTATAGCGAACTGGTGACAGATACGCGTCTGCGCAAACGGGTGTTCTCGGCCATCGAGGCGGAATGGCTGCGTACGGCACAAGCCTTGGCAGCCATCACGGGTGAGGCGGACCGGCTGGCAGGCAACCCCGCGCTGGCGCGCTCGATCCGTCACCGTTTTCCCTATATCGATCCCTTGCATCATCTGCAGGTCGAGCTGGTGCGCCGCTGGCGTGCCGGGCAGGCAGAGGAACGCCTGAAAAACGGCATCCATATTTCCATCAACGGCATTGCCGCCGGCTTGCGCAATACCGGCTAAAGCCAAAGAAAAAGGCCTGCATCAGAGATGCAGGCCTGGCCTCCTCCGCTCTGGTGAGTCCCAGAGCATCCTCGTTTGTTTGTTTCGCTGAATGCGATGCAGTAATTGTAGGAACGAATCTGCAGGCTGTGTGTGTTTTTTCAAATTTTCTCTAAAAGATGTCTTATATAAAACATGTTTTCTTTTGGTGTTAAAAGCATGTTTTGTCGAGTGTTTGGATTTTTCAAGCCATTGATTTCAAATATTTTTGTTGTATTCAGAAATTACTGAAACAATATTTCTGTTCTGCGAATTCCTGCAATAGCTGAGCCTTGCAATAGGTTTCTCGGGGCAAATCAGCTGGCGGTATGTCCGGCAGTTTTGCTGCGTTGACGTACGCGCACGATCAAATCCAGTCCCAACAGCTCTAGGTCGGGAGATATGCCGGGAAGCTGGGGCCATTGCACCAGATTGCTGGGCAAATCTTCCACTTTGCCGGAGTCTTCGTGGTAGATGTGCGAGTGAATGTCGGTGCGGGAGTCATAGACCGTACGTTCCAGATCAAGGCGCAAAGCACGCAGCAGCCCTTTTTCCACCAGCAAGGTCAAGGTGTTGTAGACCGTGGCCCGCGAAAGCTGGGGGTAATGGGCGCGGGCGGCCAGCAGAATGTCATCTGCAGACAGATGAACAGGCGCACGAAACAGCACTTGCGCAATGGCCAGCCGCTGGCGTGTGGGTTGAATTCCGGCGTGCCGCAGGCGGGCAGCGAAATCGGGCAAGGCAGGCAGAAAGGACGAGGAGGTGGCAGAAGACGTCATAAGCGGTCAGATTCTGGCTTGACGTGCAAAAAACCTGCACGTCAAGCCTTATGAGGTGCACCAGGCGGCATGTCTGGTGCACCGTTTCAACACTTACTTTTTCTCAAAGGGTGTGGGACGTGGTGTCTTGTCGCTGGAAGGCGGCAGGATGGGCATGCTCAGCTGTGGTTGTTCGCCGGTCAGCGTCTTCAGGAAAGCCACGATCTTGGCGTTTTCATCCGGTGTGAACTTTTTGCCCAATTGAATGCGGCCCATGGTGTCCACCGCTTCGCTCAACGTATCTGCTGCACCGTCGTGGAAGTAGGGGTAGGTCAGTTCCACGTTGCGCAGGGTCGGCACCTTGAAGTTGAAGCGGTCCGCGTCAGTGCCTGTCACTGCCACGCGGCCTTCTGCGGGGTTGTCAGTCTTGTAGGGCTCCACCACGCCCATGCGCTGGAAAGAGTTGCCGCCTACTGCCGTGCCATTGTGGCAAGCCACGCAGCCGCTGTCGCGGAACAGCTTGTAGCCTTCCAGCTCGGTCTTGGTCAGCGCGGTCTGATCTCCCTTGAGCCATTTGTCAAAGCGCGAGTTGGGGGTCACCAGGGTTTCTTCAAATGCAGCGATTGCATCGGTCACCTGGTCGATGTCGATGACGTCTTTCTTGAACACTTTCTTGAACTCGACCTGGTAACCAGGGATGGAGTTCAGCATGTCCACGGCCAGCTCATGGGTGAATGCCATTTCCATGGGGTTGGCGATGGGGCCACCAGCCTGTTCCTTGAGGTTGGCTGCACGGCCATCCCAGAACTGCGCCACGTTCAGGCTGGAGTTCAGCACGGTGGGCGAGTTGATGGGGCCTTCTGCCCAGTTGTGACCGATGGAGGTCTTGAGGTTGTCGCTGCCGCCCATGGACAGGTTGTGGCAGGAGTTGCAGGAGATGAAGCCCGACTTGGACAGGCGTGGATCAAACCACAGCTTCTTGCCCAGCTCCACCATGGCCGGGTTGGTGACTTTGACAGACTCGATGGGCGAAATGGGCTCGTTGTTGGGCGTCATGGCCCAGCTGGGGACGGTGGCCATGGCCGCTACGGCCATAGCAGCTGCAACGAGGGGGCGCAGTTTCAGTTTCATAGGTGACTCCAGGGCACTTTTCGTTATTGAAAACATGACTGGCAATCGACTTGCCAGCCGCAGTCATCTGCTCCTTGCCGCCATGCGCCTGCAGTCTTAGACCTGCCAACACAACCCAGGATTTGTCGGAACTCTGTCCGGCCGTACTTGCGTACGGCCTTGGCGTTCCTCTCGAACGCAAATCGAAGATTTGCTGGGGTGGTTAGCGGCTCTTCATGCATCTTCATGGGCTGCACGGTTTAGACCCAGTCCAGATGACGATTCCATTTCACTCGATACTGAAATTTGTGTTATTGCGCGGTATCAAAAAGAAACAGGGTTACGGGCGCAAATCACAGGGTATTTGCTGATGTTGTGCCAAAGCCGCAATACGCACAGTCTGAGGCGTTCAGGCATGCGCTGCCTGCCGTAGACCCAGCACAAAGGAGACAGGGAGATGCACAACAAATTCAATCAGCATTTGGAGCGCAATGCGGCCAACTTTGCCGCGCTGACGCCGCTGAGCTTTATCGAGCGCACAGCCAGTGTGTATCCGCAGCATCTGGCCATCGTGCATGGCGAGTTGCGCCAGACCTGGGGGCAAACCTATGCGCGCTGTCGCCAGCTGGCCAGCAGCCTGCGCCAAGCAGGCATAGGCAAGAACGACACCGTGGCGGTGATGCTGCCCAATACCCCGCCGATGGTGGAAGCCCACTTTGGCGTGCCCATGGCGGGGGCCGTGCTCAATACCCTGAACACACGGCTGGATGCCGAAGCGCTGGCCTTCATGCTGGACCATGGCGAGGCCAGGGCGCTGATCGTTGACCCGGAATTCACGGGTGTGATTGCCAAGGCCTTGCAGCTGCGCCAAAGCACGGAACCGGTGTTGGTGATCCAAGTCGAAGATGCCCTGTACGGTGCGGCAGCGGTGCAGGTGGGAAGCATCAGCTATGAAGCATTTTTGGCGCGTGGTGACGCCGAATTCGCCTGGGAAATGCCCGAGGACGAGTGGGATGCGATTGCACTGAACTACACCAGTGGCACCACGGGCAACCCCAAGGGTGTGGTCTATCACCACCGCGGTGCGGCCATCAATGCCATCAGCAATGTGATGGAGTGGGACATGCCCAAGCACAGTGTGTACCTGTGGACCTTGCCCATGTTTCACTGCAATGGATGGTGTTTCCCCTGGACGGTGGCGGCGCGTGCAGGTGTGAATGTATGCCTGCGCCGTGTGGAGGCACAGGCGATTTTCGATGCCATCCGCCAGCATGGGGTGACGCATTACTGCGGGGCGCCCATCGTGCAATCCTTGCTGGTGAATGCGCCGCAGGAGTTGAAGAAGGGCATTGCGGCCGGGGTCAAGGCCATGGTGGCTGGTGCTGCGCCGCCTGCATCCATGATTGAAGGCATGGAAACCATGGGCTTTGATCTCACCCACGTCTACGGCCTGACGGAAACCTATGGCCCGGCCACCGTCTGTGCCCAGCACGAGGACTGGCGACAGCTGGATATCGGCGAGCGTGCGCGTCTGAATGCACGCCAGGGCGTGCGCTACCACCTGCAGCGCGATGTGCGCGTGATGGACCCTGAAACCCTGCAGCCCGTGCCTGCCGATGGCGTCACCATGGGTGAAATCATGTTCCGGGGCAACATCGCCATGAAGGGCTATCTGAAAAACGCCAAGGCCACGGACGAGGCCTTCCGTGGTGGTTGGTTTCACAGTGGCGATCTGGCGGTGCAGTACCCCGATGGCTACATCCAGATCAAGGACCGCAGCAAGGACATCATCATTTCCGGGGGCGAGAACATTTCCTCGATCGAGGTGGAGGATGTGCTGTACCGCCATCCCGCCGTGCTGGCAGCAGCCGTGGTGGCCAAGCCGGATGCAAAATGGGGTGAGACGCCGTGTGCTTTCCTGGAGATCAAGCCCGGTGCGCAGGTGACAGAGCACGACATCATTGCCCACTGCAAGCAACACCTGGCAGGCTATAAAGTGCCGCGTGCCGTGGTGTTTGGTGAATTACCCAAGACCAGTACAGGTAAGATTCAGAAGTTCGAGCTGCGCAAGCAAGTGGCCACAATCACTGCATAGCCACCTGGGCTGCAGTAAAAATAGCAAACAGCGCTTGATGGAAAAGGGTTTCAGATAGTTTTATATCTGAAACCCTTGTTAATCATACGCTGATAGCTATGAAAAAATAAAACCTCGATACAGCTTCAAGCCTGTGCCCGGGCTTGCAGCGTGCTTGCTGCAGGCTGCTGTGCCCAGGCGGCAACGCCTTGTACGACGTCACCGATAACCAACACGCTGGGGCTGGCCAGATTTTCCGCATGCAGCGTGGCAGCCAGCTCTGCCAGTGTGGTGACAGCGTGGCGTTGC
>JAEYRT010000250.1 GCA_023435325.1 Pseudomonadota bacterium
CCTTGTATGGCAAGCGTTATTCGCTCTCTTTATTGATTACTGAAATTGCGACAGGAAACGGATATCGCCATCAAAGAACAGGCGCAAATCGTTCACACCATAGCGCAGCATGGTCAAACGATCGGGGCCCATGCCAAAGGCAAAGCCAATGTACTTTTCGGGGTCCAGCCCCATATTGCGCACCACGTTGGGGTGCACCTGGCCCGAACCCGCCACTTCCAGCCACTTGCCCGCCAAGGGGCCGCTTTGGAACTGGATGTCGATTTCCGCCGAAGGCTCGGTGAACGGGAAGAAGCTGGGGCGGAAACGCAGCACCAGGTCCTCCTGCTCAAAGAAGGTCTTGCAGAAGTCGGTAAACACGACCTTCAAGTCTTTGAAGCTCACGTTCTCGCCAATCCACAGGCCTTCGCACTGGTGGAACATGGGCGAGTGCGTGGCATCCGAATCCACACGGTAGGTGCGGCCGGGTGCAATGACGCGGATCTCAGGCATGCCCTGGCCTGCATCCAGCGCATTGCGGTATTTCTTGACGTGCTGCACCGCATGGCGCACCTGCATGGGGCTGGTGTGCGTACGCAGCAAGTTGGGCGCGTGGGCACTGCCGCCTTCCACATAGAAGGTGTCGTGCATGGAACGCGCAGGGTGGTCTTCGGGCGTGTTCAGCGCCGTGAAGTTAAACCAGTCGGATTCAATCTCGGGGCCTTCGGCGACATCGAAACCCATCGAGCCGAAGATGCCTTCGATACGCTCCATGGTGATGGACACCGGATGCAGACCACCCGTGCCCCGACGGCGGCCAGGCAAAGTCACATCCAGCACTTCCGCCTTCAGATGCGCTTGCAGCTCGGCATCGGCCAGCGCTTTGCGGCGGGCCGTCAAAGCCGCTTCAATGGCTTGCTTGGCTACATTGATAGCAGCACCGCGCGACTTTTTCTCTTCGACGGAAAGCTGCGCCATGCCCTTCATGAGCTCGGTCATCTTGCCCGACTTGCCCAAGAACTGCGCCTTGGCGTTTTCCAGATCAGCAGGGGTTTGGGCCTGCGCAAACAATTGCTGCGCGCTTTCGACCAGAGAATCCAACTCGTTCATATCGACTCTTTATCGACCATTAAAAATAAACAAGGGCTAGTGCCTTTTCAAGCCCTAGCCCTTGCAGTTTGTGCGCTAGCAGCTACTCGAAGAATAGCTACACACCGTTAACTTAAGCAGCCAGCTTGGCCTTCACTTGGTCAACGATAGCTGCAAATGCAGCCTTGTCGTGCACAGCGATATCGGCCAGCATCTTGCGGTCGATTTCGATGGCAGCCTTCTTCAGGCCGTTGGCGAATTGGCTGTAAGTCAGACCCAGTTCACGTGCTGCAGCGTTGATACGAGCGATCCACAGCTGGCGGAACACGCGCTTCTTGTTACGACGGTCACGGTATGCGTATTGACCGGCCTTCATCACCGCCTGCTTGGCGACGCGGAAGACGTTACCGCGGCGACCGCGGAAACCCTTGGCAAGATTCAGAACTTTTTTGTGACGGGCACGGGCCGTTACACCACGTTTGACGCGAGGCATGTGTTTTCTCCTAGTTCGTCAGTGAATTACAGACCAGCGCCAGGCAACATCTTTGCGATGGAGCCCATATCGCCTTCATGCACGTTAACAATGCCACGCAGGTGACGCTTGTTCTTCGTGGTCTTCTTGGTCAAGATGTGACGCTTGAAGGCTTGACCGCGCTTAACGGTACCACCTGGACGAACGCGAAAACGCTTCTTCGCGCTGCTCTTGGTTTTCATTTTGGGCATGTGAATGCTCCTGTTAATTGTGCTCGTGAGGCGTTGTGGCAACCCTGCCCCAACTTGTAGGCCCCGAGACACTTCTTGGGTACTGGCTTGCGCCAGCGTTTTGTCAACTCTTGCAAGCCGCAAAACAGAAACCTGCCCTTGCAGGCAGGTCTCCTAAAATTCTAACCCAGCTTAGGCAGCGTTGCTGCTTGACGTGTTTTCTGCCGCGGGCTTGGCGTTGCCAGCACCGGGCTTCTTGCGCGCAGGGGCGATCATCATAACCATTTGACGGCCTTCCAGCTTGGGGAATTGCTCCACCTGGATGGAATCTGCCAAATCATCACGCAGGCGATTGAGCAAATCAAGACCCAATTGCTGGTGCGTAATTTCACGACCGCGGAAACGCAAAGTCACTTTCACCTTGTCGCCATCAGCCAAGAAGCGGCGAATATTGCGCAGCTTGATGTTGTAGTCACCATCATCGGTACCGGGGCGGAATTTCACCTCCTTGATATCGATCACGGTTTGCTTGGCCTTGGCTTCGGCGGCCTTCTTCTGCTCTTGGTACTTGAACTTGCCATAGTCCATCAAGCGGCAGACAGGAGGATTTGCCGTTGCGGCGATTTCCACCAAATCAACGTCCAAATCACCCGCCATGCGCAGTGCTTCTTGCAAAGAAACAATGCCCAAAGGCTCATTTTCAGGACCGGACAAACGCACTTCAGGCGCCATGATTTCACGGTTCAGACGGTGTTTGCGTTCCTCGCGGTGGCGACGGTCACGAAATTCTGTAGCTATGGCTCTCACCCTAAATTCAAATCGCTACGAAAAGCGTAGCTGCTTGCATTGATGCTTCAGCGCGGGACCCTCCCGCACCACTCACATCAGACCTTGTTTGCAATGTCGTTGCTGAGCAATTCGATGAATGCATCCACCGACATCACGCCCAAGTCCTTATTTCCTCGGGCACGCACAGCGACGGTGCCTGCCGCTTTTTCCTTGTCGCCAGCGACCAGGATGTAAGGCAGCTTCTGCAATGCATGCTCGCGTATTTTATACGTGATCTTTTCGTTGCGCAGGTCAGACACCACCTTAAGACTTTGATGGGGCAATGCTTTTTGCACCTTCGCTACAACTTCCTGCACATAGTCAGCCTGCGCATCGGTGATATTGAGCACCGCCACCTGCTCGGGAGCCAGCCACACAGGCATCGCACCGGCATATTGCTCCACCAGAATGCCGATGAAGCGCTCCAGCGAGCCCACAATGGCGCGGTGCAGCATCACGGGGCGGTGGCGACTGCCATCTTCACCCACGTACTCGGCATCCAGGCGTTCAGGCATGGAAAAGTCCACCTGAATCGTGCCGCACTGCCACTGGCGACCCAAAGCATCCTTCAGGGTGTATTCGATTTTGGGGCCGTAGAAAGCGCCATCACCCACCGCAATCTGGTATTCGCAGCCCGAAGCTTTCAGCGCATCGAACAAGGCCTTTTCCGCTTTGTCCCAGCTTTCATCGGAACCAATGCGCGCCTCAGGGCGGGTTGCCACTTTGTAGATGATGTCGGTAAAGCCAAAGTCGGCATACACCTTTTGCACCAGCTGATTGAAGTTCAGCACTTCTTGCTGAATCATGTCTTCGGTACAGAAAATGTGGCCATCATCCTGGGTGAAGCCTCGCACGCGCATGATGCCGTGCAGGCCGCCGGTTGGCTCGTTGCGGTGGCACTGGCCAAACTCGCCATAGCGCAAAGGCAGATCGCGGTAACTCTTCAAGCCCTGCTTGAAAATCAGGATGTGACCGGGACAGTTCATCGGTTTCAAGGCGTAGTCACGCTTTTCCGACTCCGTCACGAACATGTTGTCGCGGTACTTGTCCCAGTGGCCGGTCTTCTCCCACAGTGTTTTGTCCAGAATCTGCGGGCCCTTGACTTCCTCGTAGCCATTATCGCGATACACCTTGCGCATGTATTGCTCAACTTCTTGCCACACACGCCAGCCCTTGGGGTGCCAAAACACGGTACCTGGCGAGCATTCGTCGATGTGGAACAGGTCCAGCTCACGCCCCAAGCGGCGATGATCGCGCTTTTCCGCTTCCTCGATGCGAGTGATATAGGCCTGCAAATCCTTTTTGTCAGCCCAAGCCGTACCGTAGACACGCTGCAACTGCTCATTCTTGGCGTCGCCACGCCAGTACGCACCAGCCAGTTTGGTCAGCTTGAAGACCTTCAGAAAACGGGTATTGGGCACGTGGGGGCCACGGCACATGTCCACATATTCCTGGTGGTAGTACAGGCCCATGGCTTTCTCGTCGGGCATGTCTTCCACCAAGCGCAGCTTGTAGTCTTCCCCACGCTCGGCAAACACCTTGATGACTTCATCACGCGGAGTCATCTTTTTGATCACGTCATAGTCTTGCGCAATCAATTCCTTCATGCGCGCCTCAATGGCTGCCACGTCTTCAGGCGTGAAGGGACGTTCGTAGGAAATGTCGTAATAAAAGCCCTCTTCAATGACAGGGCCGATCACCATTTTGGCCGTGGGGTACAGCTGCTTGACTGCATGGCCTACCAGGTGGGCACAGGAGTGGCGAATGATTTCCACGCCATCTTGGTCCTTGGGCGTGATGATCTGCAATTGCGCATCTTGCTCAATCAGTTCGCATGCATCCACCAACCGGCCATTGACCTTGCCTGCGACAGTATTCTTGGCCAGTCCTGGGCCAATCGCAGCAGCCACTTGCATGACGGTGACGGGACCTTCAAATTCGCGCTGCGAACCATCGGGCAATGTGATCTTTAACATGGGGAGTCCTTAGCTATCGGTATCTATCACAGGAGCGCAAGCTGTAGAAAAAGCAAAGCGCGGAACATGTCCGCGCTTCATGGATGGCAATAACTCCGGGCAGGCGCGAACTCGCAGCCTTACTGGCTGCGCGACATCTCCGTGTGCGTCGTTCGCGGTGTCATAACCTGGGTGCCTTTCTCGCTCTTGTTGGTTAGCTTTGTCACTATTTTAGCGCTGTCCACGTAAAAAAGCCCGCGACGGAAGCCGCGGGCAGTGCCAAGTCAAGAATTTAACAGCCTTGAAGGTGCCCACCACACCTGCAAGGCAGCACAGATCAGTGGAACTGCTCCTCTTCGGTTGAACCTGTCAGCGCCTTCACCGAGGAAGAACCGCCCTGGATGACCGTGGTCACGTCGTCAAAGTAACCCGCACCCACTTCTTGCTGGTGCGACACGAAGGTGTAACCCTGTTCGCGTGCGGCAAATTCTGGCTCTTGAATCATTTCGACGTAGTGCTTCATGCCCTCGCCACGTGCATAAGCATGGGCAAACTTGAAGGTGTTGTACCAGTTGCTGTGGATACCAGCCAAAGTGATGAACTGGTACTTGTAGCCCAGCGCTGCCAGCTCTTCCTGGAAAGAAGCGATCTGGCTGTCCGACAGGTTCTTCTTCCAGTTGAACGAAGGCGAGCAGTTGTACGACAGCAGCTTGCCGGGGCATTCTTTGAGCACCGCTTGTGCAAATTCGCGAGCAAAACCGATGTCAGGCGTGCCGGTTTCGCACCACACCAAATCTGCGTAAGGAGCGTATGCGATGCCACGGCTGATGGCTTGCTCCAGACCGTTCTTCACACGGAAGAAGCCTTCTTGGGTCCGCTCACCGGTCAGGAATGGCTTGTCATTCTCGTCATAGTCAGAAGTGATCAAATTCGCAGCTTCGGCATCGGTACGGGCCAGCACGATGGTGGGCACACCCATCACGTCGGCCGCAAAGCGGGCAGCAATCAGCTTTTCGCAGGCTTCGCGTGTGGGCACCAGCACCTTGCCACCCATGTGGCCGCATTTCTTCACCGCAGCCAATTGGTCTTCAAAGTGGACCCCTGCTGCACCGGCGGCAATCATGTTTTTCATCAGCTCGAACGCATTGAGCACGCCACCAAAACCAGCTTCTGCATCTGCCACGATAGGCAGGAAGTAATCGATGAACTCCTTGTCTCCGGGGTTGATGCCGCGGCCCCACTGGATTTCGTCAGCACGCTTGAACGTGTTGTTGATGCGACGCACCATGGTAGGCACCGAGTCATATGCATACAGCGACTGATCGGGATACATGGTTTCGGAAGTATTGCCATCTGCCGCCACTTGCCAGCCCGACAGATACACAGCCTCCAGACCCGCTTTGGCTTGCTGCATGGCCTGCCCCGCCGTGATCGCACCAAATGCATTCACATAACCCTTCTTGGCGCCACCGTTGACCTTTTCCCACAGCTTTTCAGCGCCGCGCTTGGCCAAGGTGTGTTCTGGCTGCACGCTGCCGCGCAGACGCACCACATCGGCAGCGCTGTAGCCGCGCTTCACACCTTTCCAACGGGGGTTCTGCGCCCAATCTTTTTCCAAGGCGGCAATTTGCTGTTCGCGGCTCAGTTGTTGGTTCAGGGATTCAGGCATGTCAGTCTCCAGTGAAAGTGAGAAGGATATAAAAACTCGGTTGCCGTTTTCTTCTTCGGCCTGGAAACAAATTTAAGTCTTATAGAAGAGTTGATCAAGCTCTTATGTCTTATATAAGACAAATATTTTTATTATTTAAAAACAATAGGATAGGTCGATATTTCTCAATGCAAAAACATAAATCTCTTGATGAAACTGTTTTGCTGCATTGCAGCAGATTGCACTTTCACAATATGAAAACATCTTTCTGCCTTGTGAAAAACAACGGCTTCAACTACCCATGAGCAACATGGATGGCCTGGGCGCTGACCACGATGCCATCTTCATCTGCATACAACCAATCGCCTGGCTGCACCCGTACCCCAGCAATATCAAGCACCACATTGCTTTGACCCTGGCCTCGCTTTTCTGTAGGCATGGGCATCAATCCCAGCGCCACGATACCGACATCTGACGCGCGCAGTTCTGCCGCATCGCGAACGCATCCATGAACCACGACTCCAGCCCAACCGTTGCGGGCTGCGGCAGCAGCCAGATTGCCGCCTACCAGCGCCTTGCGCAGTGATGCCCCGCCATCTACCACCAGCACGCGTCCTTCGCCCGCACTGTCCACGGCCTCCTTGACCAGGGTGTTGTCTTCAAAACACTTCACGGTAAAGACAGGACCCGCAAAGCTGGAGCGTCCCCCAAAGTGCTTGAACAGTGGGGGCAGCACACGAAAAGCCCCGGAAGTTTCTTGTTTGTAGCTATCGCATAGATCGCAAGTTTGAAACGCAATGGTCACAAGCACTCTCCTCAATGAGATTGGAAACGCGCCACCGGAGCACGACACGGGGCACAAAACTGGGTACGAAACTGCACCGCCATCCGCCCCCTTCCCCACTGTTTGCAAGGCGGAAATTCGAAAACGCAGTGGCTTTTTGTCTTTTTAACTGTAGCGGAAGGCAAAACTGTTGAAAAAACTGGTTCGTCCGCTTGGAAAGCCGAATTTTTCCCATTAGCATCTGGCACAACCAGTCTTTCAGTGGTGGAAGCACCACCGAACACTGGCACAACACCCATCCAACAAGGAAAGCAAACATGGCAACTGCAAAGAAGGCAACTGCTGCTAGCGCAGCTCCCGCGAAAAAGCGCACTCCTAACGCCGCCTTCATGAAACCCCTGACTCCCAGCCCCGCTTTGGCGGCTGTCGTGGGCAAGGATCCTCTGCCTCGCACAGAGATCATCAGCAAGCTGTGGGTCTATATCAAGGCCAACCAGCTGCAAGACGCTTCCAACAAGCGCATGATCAATGCAGACGCAAAGCTGAAGGAAGTGTTCGGCAAACCCCAGGTTTCGATGTTCGAAATGGCCGGCTTGATCGGCAAGCACGTCAGCTGATTGAATATTGGCCTTGCAAAAGAACCGGCAATCTGCCGGTTTTTTTGTACGCAGAAATAGGCCACTTTCCTCTGGCCTTGAAGACCTGACAGAGTGGAAGTGTTTGCAAATGCGATGAATTCGCATTTATAATTCTTCCACCCGTCAATAGCCAGCCAGACTGCTAACCGCCATGATCGTTTGTGTATGCCATCGAGTTTCTGACCGCGAAATTGCGCGCCATGCGCATGCAGGCATGAGTTTCGACGAGATTCAGTTTGAACTCGGCGTTGCCACGCAGTGTGGTCGTTGCGAAACTTGCGCCCGTGATGTAGTGGCCAAATGCTGTGCCCAGGGCGTCACCGCTGCCATCCACAACGAGGCACAGGCCCAGACAGTCCAGCTTGCCACCCCCATTTTGGAGAGCAAAGCATGGCAGTCATCTCAACAGTTGCAGGCAGCCTGATTCTTGTCCTTGGCTGCTCGTGGTGGATTTTCAGAAAATAACGATCAACGGTTTTCTGCCCGTGCGCATGGCGTACGATCCACAGGCTTTACTGCACATGCCCGCCAAGGCTGGCATCACTGGCAACTGATGGCCAGTTTTTGACCTTTATGTCCCCTTCCGAATATTTAGCTCCACACACCAGCCTTGGTCAGAAAACCTTGATTGCCGGTGTGGTGCTGGTGGCGCATGCCGCCGGCCTCTGGACCCTGCAGCGCGGTATCAATGCCAAGCCCGAGCCTCAGATCATTCCGGCCGAAGTGATTGCGCAATTCATTGCACCGCCTGCACCCGAGCCTCCAGCCCCACCTCCACCTGCGCCGCCGGCTCCACCGCCACCCAAACCCGAACCACCAAAACCGAAGCCCAAACCGCAGCCACCCAAGCCCAAACCTGTACCCAAACCAGTGCAAAAGGCACCACCGCTGCCCAAGGCCATCGCCGACCCCACACCTGCGCCGAATGCGCCTGTTGGCACGCTGGACAGCGAAGCCGCTGAGGTGGTGGACCAGACACCGCCCGCACCGCCAGCTCCGGTTGCACCACCCTCTGCGCCAGCACCTGCTGCACCTCCATCTGGTGGAGCGGTGGAGTTGCCTTCAAGCAATGCGGCCTATCTGAACAACCCGCGCCCCAGCTACCCCTCGATCAGCCGTCGCATGGGCGAACAGGGCAAGGTGCTGCTGCGTGTGTTGGTCAATGCCAACGGTTTGCCCGAACAAATCGAAATCAAGGAATCCAGCGGTTTTGATCGTTTGGACAGGGCCGCACTGAACGCGGTTCAACGCTGGAAATTTGTCCCCGGTAAACGCAACGGTGTTCCCGAAGCCATGTGGAACATCGTGCCCGTCAATTTCGTACTCGAATAAATAGTTATCTCAGGAGTTTTCATGGAATCCCAATTCGGCATTGCCCACGTCTGGGCGCAAGGCGACTTTGTGACGCGCGGCGTGGCCATTTTGCTGCTGATCATGTCTGTGGCTTCTTGGGTGGTGATCATCGTCAAGGCACTGGCACTGATGAAAAACAAGAAGTTCGCCAAGCAAGCCAAGGACTTCTGGCACAGCGAAGACTTTGGCTCGGCGCTGAACAAGCTCGACCCCGATCCTGCCAACCCTTTCCGCTACCTGGCGTTGGAAGGCCGTGAGGCCATTGCCCACCACCGCAAGACCAGTGCACACCTGCACGACACGCTGGACGTGTCGGACTGGGTAACCCGCTGTCTGCGCAACGGCATTGATGAATTCACCGCCCGCATGCAAGCAGGGCTGGCCATCTTGGCCTCCGTCGGCTCCACTGCCCCTTTCGTCGGCCTGTTCGGTACCGTCTGGGGCATCTACCATGCGTTGATCGTGATTGGCACTTCGGGCCAGGCTTCGATCGACAAGGTGGCAGGCCCCATTGGCGAAGCACTGATCATGACCGCCTTCGGTCTGGCCGTGGCCATTCCTGCGGTGTTGGGCTACAACGCCATCGTGCGCGGCAACAAGGGCGTGCTGGGTGGCCTGAACAGCTTTGCCCACGACCTGCACGCCTTCTTCGTGACGGGCGAGCGTCTGACCATTGATCCCAAGAACTCTGCGCATGACGCCAGCAATGTCATGCCGTTGAAGAAAGGGGCATAAACCATGGCTTTCGGCACCCAGGACGACAGCGACGAAGTCATGAACGAAATCAACATGACGCCCCTGGTGGACGTCATGCTGGTGCTGCTGATTGTCTTCATCATCACCGTGCCGGTGATGAAGCATGCGGTCAATGTGGACCTGCCACGTGCCTCGAATGAACCCGAGGTCGTCAAACCACAAAACATCAGTCTGAGCATCGATGCCAGTGGCCAATACCACTGGAACAAGGAAGCCATCAGCGATGAGCAGCTGACCGAGCGCCTTCAGATGGAAGCCGCGAAGGACCCCCAACCTGATCTGCACATCCATGGCGACAAGGAAGTGCGCTACGAGCGTGTGGCAAAAGCCATGGCGGCTGCCCAGACCTCAGGCATTCGCAAAATTGGTTTTGTGACCGAGCCAGAGCAGTAAACGCCTCGAAAACGCTGAATAGCCCAGCCCTGCAGGATTGCATCCGCAGGGCTTTTTTCATAAAAGAATAGCTGCCAGCGCTTTATAGACAAGCACTTCAAATAGTTTCTTATCTGAAACCGTTGCTCAGCAAGCGTTATCAGCTATTTTTTATTCTTTAAAACAGTTGGTTGCAGATAAATTTCTCACCAGCAGTTGACTTGATAATAAGAATGGTTATCATTAACACAACTTCCACAGCAACACACAGCTCATGCAAGCCACACTCTCTTCTTCTACCGCGTGCCGTGTTCCTGCCGGGCAGCCCGTCCTGGCAGACAGTGTGGCCATGCATTCTGGCAGCACACTCCAGGAGATCAGCGTAGACAGCCAGTGGCTGCTGCGTGGCCAGAAATCCATTGCCATCGTGCACAACGGCGCCACCTATCGCCTGCAGGCCACCAAACTGGGCAAACTGATTTTGACCAAGTAACTCTTTCACCAAGTTTCATCGTGGGGCGATACGGGCAAGGACCCGTCATCGTTTAGGCCAGCCAACAAAGCATTTTTTGCGTCTTGCGTAGCCAGTCCTTTTTTTCCCCATGGTCAGAGCACATAAAAAAGCGACCCGAAGGTCGCTTTTTTTATGCAGATGGTATTTGCCTGCTTACAGACCCAGGGCTGCAATGCCCGCGCGGGCCACTTGGGCATCTTCCGATGCTTTCACGCCCGAAACACCCACAGCACCCAGCACCTGGCCATCCTTGACGATCATCACGCCGCCTTCGAGCAGACCATCCACAAAAGGTGCGCTCAGGAATGCATTGCGACCATTGTTGATCATGTCTTCAAATGCCTTGGTGTCCTTGCGGCCCACGGCTGCAGAACGCGCCTTGGCGGGAGCGATGTGAGAAGAAATCGGTGCTGCACCATCCAGGCGCTGCAGCCACAGCAGGTGGCCGCCCTCGTCCGTGATGGCGATGGTCACAGGCCAGTTGTTCTTCAGCGCTTCTGCTTCTGCTGCAGCAGCGATCTTCTTCACATCAGCCAGTTCCAGTTCAAACTTGTTCTTCATTGGAGTTGCTCCCAAAGTGGATTTGTATACGACTCATGAGCATAACGACAAAGCTTCGGTGCGCCACAAACTTCAGCGCAAAACATTCCAACCTAAAACCATGCAGAAAAATGCCGCAAAACCCAAGGATTTGGGAACTTGTGCGACTCGACTTGTCTCATAGAATGTCCTAACTAGCATTTCGCTACACCTCTACAGGAGAAAACACCCCATGAACCATATGAACACTTTGGACTCTGCAGGCTACGGCGTCTCGCAGCAGCAGCGCCACAGAGTGCTGCGCAACACTTACTGGCTGCTGGCCCTGAGCCTGCTGCCCACCGTATTGGGCGCATGGGTTGGTGTGGCAACCGGCATTACCGCTGGCCTGACAGGTTTCATGGGCCTGATCGTTTTCATGGTGGGCGCATTCGGCTTCATGTTCGCCATTGAAAAGACCAAGCACTCCGCCGCTGGCGTGCCTGTGTTGCTGGCCTTCACTTTCTTCATGGGACTGATGCTCTCGCGCATGATTGCCATGGTGCTGGGCTTCAGCAATGGCTCGCAGCTGATCATGACCGCCTTTGCCGGCACTGCGGGCGTGTTCTTTGTCATGGCGTCCTTGGCCACCGTGATCAAGCGCGACCTCTCGGGCATGGGCAAATGGCTGTTCGTAGGTGCGCTGGTGCTCATGGTGGGCGCCATCATCAACGTGTTTGTCGGCTCCACCGCAGGCATGATGGCCATCTCCATGTTGGCTATTGGCATCTTCTCGGCCTACATGCTGTACGACATCAAGCAAATCATTGATGGCGGTGAAACCAACTACATCAGCGCCACACTGTCGCTGTACCTGGACATCTTCAACGTGTTCCAGAGCCTGCTGGCACTGTTGGGCATCATGGGCGGTGAACGCGATTAAGCGGTCCTGCACCAGAGAAAGGGGCTCCTTCGGGAGCCTCTTTTCATTTTGGCAACAAGAAAGTCTTAATATTTTCCAACTGCTGTCGATAATCGAGGCACATGCCAAATCATCTTCACTCCCTGCGTTCCACCCGCTTGCTGCTGCCCCTGACGGCAGTGCTGCTGGCCGGCTGTCTTGAACAAGTTCCGGGCCTGGGCCCTGACCCGCGCACGGTCATCCGTGAAAACGAAGCCAAAGCCATTGGCAGCGCCTGCCGCCATGCCATGCGCGGCATCGAGGATTGCTACACGCTCAACCCCAAAGCACCCAAGGCGCTGGTGTTTGCGGGCTGGAAAGAGATGGACGAGTACATGCGCGAGCACAAGCTCGAAGGTACGCCATCGGTGCTGACACAAAAGCCCGAGCCAGCCAAGCCGCGCCTGGCCGATGACGAGATCGAGACCGAATACACACGCCCCCGCAGCTAAGGTGTTGCCCTGAGCCACCAAAAAAGCCCGCCGTGCAATGCACGCAGCGGGCTTTTTTGTGGGAATGCGCAAAGGCGCTTTAGTCTGCGCGCTCAAACACGGCCATGGATTCCACGTGGGCAGTGTGCGGGAACATGTTCACCACACCAGCAGCCACACAGCGGTAACCGGCCTGGTGCACCAGCAGGCCGGCATCGCGCGCCAACGTGGCGGGATTGCAGCTCACATATACGATGCGGCGGGGGAACTGCCAGCTTTCCTGCCCCTCAGGCAAGGGTGGCAACACATCTGGCTGCGCTTCGCTAGGCACACCCGTCTGCTTGGCGCCAATACGGATCTGGTGGATGTCCGCCAGCGCCTTGGACAACGCAAACGCACCTTCGCGGGGTGGGTCTACCAACCACTTGTCGGCATTGCCGTCCGCCATCAACAGCGCAGGTGTCATGTTGAACAGGTTGCGCCCCACAAAGCTGGTGGGGGCAAGTTTGTCGCCGTCCGCACGGGCAGCATTGTTGGCAGCGTAGTTTTCGTGTGAGCGCTGAACCAGCGCATCCGAACCTTCAATGCCCAACACCTCCCGTGCCATGGTGGCAATCGGCAAGGTGAAGTTGCCCAGACCGCAGAACCAATCGATCACACGCTCATGCTTGTGTGCATCCAGCAAGCGCAGCGCCTTGCTCACCAGCACGCGGTTGATGTGGGGGTTGACCTGGGTGAAGTCGGTCGGCTTGAAAGGCATGGTGATGCCAAAGTCCGGCAGGCTGTAGGACAGCTGGGCCGCAGGTGCATCCATCAGGTGCACGGTGTCTGGCCCCTTGGGCTGCAGCCACCATTGCACCTTGTATTGCTCGCCAAAGTCACGCAGGCGCTGCTGGTCCGCATCGCTCAGAGGCTGCAGGTGGCGCAACACCAAAGCCGTCACATGGTCACCACAGGCCACTTCGATCTGCGGGCAGGTCTCGCGGGCATCCATGCTGGCGATCAGCTCGCGCATGGGCATCAGCATGGCATCCACATGGGGGGGCAGCACCTTGCAGGTTTCCATGTCGGCGATGTAGCGGCTCTTGCGCTCATGGAAGCCCACCAGCACCTTGCCTTTCTTGATCACATAGCGCACGGCCAGACGCGCGCGGTAACGATAGCCCCAGGTGGGTCCTTCGATGGGGCGCATCATGGTTTCGGGCTTGACCTTGCCCAAGTGCCACAGATTGTCTTCCAGCACACGCTGCTTGATGGCGACCTGGGCGCTGACGTGCATGTGTTGCATCTTGCATCCACCACAGGCACCTTCGTGCAGACCGAAATGGGGGCAACCGGGCATTACGCGCTGCGAGGATTCGCGCTTGACCTCCAGCAGGCTCGCGGCCTCCCAGTTGTTTTTCTTGCGGTGCACATTGGCGGTGACCAGCTCGGTGGGCAAGGCACCGTCAATGAACACCACTTTGCCATCGGGCTTGCGGGCCACGCCCTTGGCCTCCATGTCCATGGACACCACTTCCAGCCAGCCTTCGGGCAGGCTCGGATCGGCAGCGGGCATGTCAACGTAATTCGAATCGGGGGAAATCTTGTCGTTCTGGGCACTCATGATGGGCGACATTGTCTCAGGCTCGCGCCTTACCCAGGGCTTGCCCTGCGCGAAAACCTCGAACTTCATGACCTGCACCACCCATGCCCGTCCAGGTTGCATGCATCGAACTGCGCGATAGCCCTGATGCAGCCTGCGTTGCTAGCTCTCGTTTTCTATGCTGCCACAGCCAAATTGGCGTGGCGCGCCAATGCGTCGGCGTCGGCATTGCAGCGGCGTGGTATCCAGCGCCACTGCACCTGCGCCAACGTGGCGAGCCGTTCGCGCACCTGATCCAGGCACGCCGCCAATCGCAAAGTGGGACGCAGGTGCTTGTGCTTCGTGCAGGGTGCCAGTTGCTCCAGCAACCACTGGCTGTCGGTGTAGATGCGCACCTCATTGCCCCCTGACTGCGCCATCAGACACAAACCTGCCCACAAGGCGCGCAGTTCGGCCTCGTTGTTGCAGCCAACGCCGGGCAAGCTCTCACTGAGCTCCCGGCGTGTACCGTCTGGCCCGGTCAGCACCGCGCCGATGGCCACGTGCCCGGGATTGGGCATGGCTGAGCCATCAACATGCAAAATCCAAAACGGTGGTGGTGGAAGAGCGTGCAGCACGCTGTGCACTTTACTCCGTCCTGGCACCTTTCAAGGCCTGGGCAATCACTGCGCGCGTCAGCGTGGGCACAAAGCGCTCGATAAAGTCATACGCATAGCCGCGCAACCATGCGCCGCGGCGCAAGCCCAGGCGGGTGACATTCACCTCAAACAAATGCCCGGCATCCAAGGTACGCAAGTGTCCGTCGCGCTCGGGGTCGATGGCAATGGAAGCCACAATCCCCACGCCCATGCCCAGTTCCACATAGGTTTTGATCACGTCCGCGTCCATGGCCGTCAGCACCACATCGGGCGCCAGCCCCTCGCGTTCAAAGGCTTCGTCAATATGGGCACGGCCGGTATAGCCCTGCTCATAGGTGATGATGGGCAGCGCCGCCAGATCCTGCAATGTCACGGCCTGGGATTGCTGCAGCAACGGATGGTCTTTCGGCAAGACAATGCTGTGCGTCCAGCGGTAGCACGGCAGCGTGACCAGTTCGTCATAGCTGGCCAGCGCTTCGGTGGCTACGCCTATATCGGCCTCGCCCCGGGCCAGCATCTCTGCCACCTGCTTGGGCGAGCCCTGGTGCAAATGCAAGCGCACTTGCGGGTAGCACTGGCGAAATTCATGCACCACCTGAGGCAAGGCATAGCGCGCCTGGCTGTGTGTCGCGGCAATATGCAATTGGCCCTGCGCGCTGGCAGAAAAGTCAGCCC